>CAZKNI010000424.1:0-2976 GCA_964554055.1 uncultured Phycisphaerae bacterium
AAAGGCAGGGTTGTTATACATCGTTTTGACAAGCCCGGGACTTATCAGCTTGCAATTTTTCATGTTGGAAAAGGCAGAACAGCTAAATTTGTTGGCAAGGTGGAAATCACAGGCAAAAAGTTTGCACTTAAACCTAAGGAATGAGAAGATGAGAAAATTGTTGTTTGTTATTGCTTGTTGTGGGATTTTATGCAATATTGTTTCTGCTCAATCGAGTATGCCTTCAAGCAGGCCTGCGAGAGTGTTGAAGCTTAAGGTTGTAACCTATAATATTCGCGGTGGGCGAGCAATAAAGCAGATATTATTCAATATTCGTTCTGTACATCCGGATATTGTGTGTTTACAGGAAACGCCTTTGAATCGTAACGGGGTAAAATATTTGGCTAGGATGTTGGGAATGGATTATCAGTTTGGTCCTTATTATCCGAAGAGACATTTTGGAATAGGGATATTGGCAACGGGTAAAATTAAGCCTGTGAAATTGTTTACAATGAAAAAGGAGCGTAATTTTGGTTTGGCGGGATGTATTGAGATAGGCGGCCAAAAAGTTTTGGTGATAGCTGTTCATCTTAAGTCATTGCCTCGTCCTCTTATCTCCGGAATGCTTAAGTCGATGGGAGCTCGTGCCCGAGAGGCGAAGCAAATTGTTGAAGCGGTAAAAGAATATTCGTCGTCTATGCCCGTTATAGTTGCTGGCGATTGCAATACGTTGCCGTTTACGCCCGAATATATAACGTTGAGTTCGGAGCTTACCGATTGTTGTGTGTCAACGAAGACAAGCAATCAGCCTAGCATTTTTATTGGGAAAACAGGTTATCGTATAGATCATATTTTTGTAAAGGGTGATTGGAATATTAAAACGGTTCAAGTCAGTCCGCTTGGGGGCTCGGATCATAGAATGGTTTGGGGCAATCTCGAATTAAATATATCGCGTATGAATCAATCACGTAAAAAACATAAACATAGGTGAAGGTTCGGCGCGAATAGGCAGGAGATAATTTTATGGATTTGATTATTGTAGCTATTATTTTGGGTATTGTCGAAGGGCTTACGGAATTTGTTCCGGTTTCATCAACGGGTCATTTGATAATTGTCGGGAATTTGTTGCATTTTGAAGGTGAAGCTGCGAAGTGTTTTGAAGTGTTTATTCAGCTTGGCGCGATATTAGCGGTTGTTTGGCTTTATTGGGACAGATTTATCGGATTGCTTGTTCCGCCTAAGGATAAAAAAAAGGGTTTTTCAGGCGTTAGGGGCATTTGGTTTCTAATGCTTACGACGATTCCTGCATCGGTAGCGGGTCTTTTATTACATGATATAATTAAGAAATATTTGTTTAGTCCGACGAGTGTTGTTATGGCGCTTGCTGTCGGGGCGATAGCGATTATTATTGTAGAAAAATATAAGCCTGCGCCTAAAACACATTCTTTGGATGAGCTGACGTGGAGTCAGGCGTTAATAGTGGGTTTTTTTCAGTGTTTTAGTCTTTGGTCGGGAATGTCTCGTTCAGCTTCGACAATTATGGGCGGAATGCTTTGCCGCCTCGAAAGGCAGGTAGCAGCTGTCTATTCATTTTTGGCAGCAGTTCCTATTATGATAGCTGCTACTTTTTACGATTTGTATAAGAGCAGAGAATTTTTGCATGTAACAGATTTTCCTTATTTTGCAGTTGGCTTTGTTGTTTCGTTCATATTTGCAGCTGTCGCAATTAAAACGTTTATTAAATTGCTGTCTCGGTGGACTCTTGTTCCGTTTGCTGTATATAGGCTTGTCGTTTCGGTATTTGTTTATCTTGTTTTGGTGCGTTCGTTATGAGAATAGACGAGCTTGATTATGATTTGCCCGAATCGCTTATCGCTCAGGTTCCGGTTGAGCCTCGCGACCGTTCGAGATTGCTTGTTGTAAATCGTAATACGGAGGAAATGTTTGACAGTTTTTTTTATGAGTTGCCGAAATATCTTACATCGAACGATGTGCTTGTTGTTAACGATACGCGGGTGATTTCAGCTAGATTATTTTTTCGTAAGGTAACAGGGGGCAAAGTTGAAGGGTTGTTTATTCGTCAGTTGACCGATGACGAATGGGAAATGATGATAAAGGGTGTATCGAGGCTTAAGGTAGGCGCCGAGCTTATTTTACCGGGTAGCGATGTGATATTTCGTTTTGTCGAGCGATTGAGCGAAAAGACCGTTAAGGTTAAGCTTAGCAGTATTGTTGATGTCATTTCGTTTCTTGACAAGTACGGTCATGTTCCGCTGCCTCCGTATATTCATAGAGAGGATAAAGCGGAAGATAAAGTTCGCTATCAGACGATTTTTTCTAATGTTCCCGGTGCGGTTGCAGCTCCGACAGCGGGTTTGCATTTTACGGATAATCTTCTTGATGAAATAAAACAAATGGGTGTGTCAATTGTTAGCGTTACATTGCATGTTGGCATGGGTACGTTTGAGCCTATACATACTCGCGATATTTCGCATCATAAGATGCATAGCGAGTTTTTTTCTGTTTCTCAACAGTCAGCTGATATAATAAATCGAACGAAGCAAAAAGGGGGACGAATTTTCTCTGTCGGAACAACTTGTGTGAGAGTATTAGAGTCTGCTGTTAATGATTCCGGATTTATTGAAGCATGTTCCGGTCAGACGGATATTTTTATTTATCCGCCATATAAATTTAAACTTGTTGATTGTATGATAACGAATTTTCATTTGCCTAAAACAACATTGTTGGCAATGATTTTTGCGTTTGCGGGACGCGAATTGATTCTCAAGGCGTATCGGTATGCAATCGAAGAGCGATATAGGTTTTATAGTTATGGCGATGCAATGTTAATTTTGTGAAACAGGATGTAAAATGTTCTTGTAATTATTTTTTGTGCAAATATAAAATCACAGCTTAAAGTTCAGAAGGGGTCATATCCCCCTTTGGAAAACGGATGACATCGTAATATTCGCCAAATTCCTTTTAATGAGCCTTTTA
>CAZKNI010000425.1:0-6387 GCA_964554055.1 uncultured Phycisphaerae bacterium
TTTGATTGTAATTATTCACAACCGATTTAACTTTCTGAGTATTGCCAATTTGTTTATGCATTTGCTGCTTAGCGCACGACAACTTCTCGCTATCTTCCTTATCATTCTTAAGTATCTCATCAAGCATACTTTGAAGGTCAGCCAATAATATCTGAATAGATTCGCGAAGATTAACAGGCAACAACCCCTTTAATTCCTGCCAATCACGACGATAAGGTTCGGACTGATGATGAATTTTCCCTATAGCGTCAACTATTTTTTGCCTCTGACCCAATAACCTGATAAGTGGCTCAGGCTCTTGTGCCTCTATAAGCGCCCTTTGTTCTTTGGAAAGCCTACAAAGCTCGATATAATACTGCTTCTGCCTCTTGAGCAATTCAAGCAATGCCAGACCCGTTTTCGTCGCATCCTGCATATTATTCACTGTTTTCTCCTAAAACAGATTTTACAAACCGATAAAAAATAACGTAAAAATACTCTTTTAAAACACTCGTATTTCTTTTGTCCTTTCGTTATAAGCCATAAACACTCCAATTAACACGATTATCATATCAACTTCTTAACACGCTACTCAATTACTCGATGCCAATCCCAAATTGGAATAATCCGTTAAACCCGAACGATAATTCCAGTCTATCCAACGCCGCCAATCCTCACGAGACAAAGGAACTCCTTCACGAGCAAAAACCTCATCCGGAAGCTGATTTAATAGCCATTTCATTCGTTCCAATATAGCACGTGTCCGAGCAGGCTGACCCAAACGCTGATATGCGTTTATAATCTGAACATATCCCGCAAGGGCAATAGGAGAACGATCATAACGATCGATTACCTGTTCATACGCTCGTATCGCCTGAGCATATTCCCCCAAATCATAAAGAGAATCCGCATAATATATACAAGCAAGTTTCAAATAATTACTTTCAAGCTCACTCCGATTATTGAGTAAACTAAATTCCGATATCGCCTGATGATATGCATTTTTCGCTATTAACAAATTAGCACGCCAACCCCTCATCAATCTCTGGCTTATTACCCTATCGGATGTCGCTTTCGCCTGCTCAAGATATTCATTCGACATTTTCCGATAACATTGAGCCAACAAAAACCGTGCTTCAGGCACTTCCCGGGCATTTTTATATCTCTCCATCGCTTCTTCAAGACGCGCAAGAGACAAATCGTATCTTCCTTTGTAATAATAAAGCTTTCCCAACAAAAACAATGCCTTACGATATTCCGTAGATTCAGGCGTAAATAATTCCTGACGTGATGTATCGTCAACAATATCACGTAAAATCTCTTCCGCTTTATTGTAATAATCCTGCCCCATAACAATATACGTTCGTGCCAACGGCACTAAAGACTGCAATCCCCAAGGCGTACGTGTATATTCCTTTATAAGCTTTTTATAATTTTTCTGAGCATCCGAAAATCTATTCTGTTTCTGATATATTTGGGCCAGCTTAAACAGTCCCTCCGGAAGATGCCTATTTGTAGGCCAATCTTGCACAAATTCTTCCAGCAACGTAACCATTTTCTCTATTTCGCCTGCCTTCTCATACGAAATAATACCGTTCCACAACGCATCCGCTGCATCGCTATGCAAAATCCCCTGAGAGTGAGAAAGCTCAACATAATATTTACCAGCTCGCAAATAATAATTACGAACTTTTGCTTTCTGTTTATGTGCTAACGCTACATCCAATATCTTCGATAACTTCTTTTCTTCCGCGTCAGCTAATTGACGATACATTTCTGCAATTTTCCCTATCAAAACATTGCGAACAAGAAACTCATGCCTATCTATATGCTCTAATTGCAACTCTGCAAATGATACCGCATAAGCGAGTTGTCCGTTACGAGCGAGAGTTTCGGAAACTTCTTGCAGAGATTTCAATATATCTTTTTCCGATACAAGCCTATTATTCCCCAATTCCTTCAATAAACGAAAACACTCATTATAACTAGACAATGCATCATCAAACCGATGCAACATAACCTCAGCTTGGGCACGATATAAAACAGATTCAAGATGATAATCACTGAGAGGATGAAGCCTTATTACTTGTTTAAAAAATGAAATCGCTTCTTCAGGCCGATAATCATCAAGGCAAATTCTTCCTAACAAAACCGTAACTTTTGCATCTAACTCTCCCCGAGCACTCAGCCGATTCAAAATCTCCCGCAACGCAGGTTCCGCTGATTCCAAATTACCCTGATAATATTCCCCTAACGCCAAGCTGTACTCAAGTTCTAATCTGTTTTCTTCATCTTTTACCCTTTTCAACGCATCACGAAGAAGGCTTACTGCTTGAGAAAACTTTCCCGCCTTAAACAATAATTCCGTTTTAAGCCCCAAAACCCATACAAAATCCCTTTCCGAAAGCCCCTTTTGCTTATAAAGCTTATCCAAAATCTTCACATATTCTTCTTGAACATTATACTTGCTCGTGCGAGGCAAAAGCGCTACAAGCTCTTTCAGTGTCTCTATTTCTCGTGCTTCATTATCATGTTTATTTTTTGCTAAGACGCACTTAAAATATTTTACCGCTTCATCATATTTTTTCTGCCAACTATAAACATATCCGAGAATAAAACACTCATCAGCATCCAATGCTCTAATCTGCGAAACACGTTTCAAATGCCTCAAGATTATCGCGACACGTTTGGGACTGTGTTCGTCAAGACTCTTTTCTTTAACGAAAAATATCTTAGCTAACAAACTGTCCAAATGTGCTCGCTGATTAGGATTCAAATCCTCATCTGCCAGCAAAATCGCTGATAATTTAGCAGCTTGCAGATACTTTTCCTGTGCAAAAAACTCATCACATGCAGAAATATATTGTTCTATGCTTTTACTCTTTTGAGATGAGATAATATGATATATCCCCAGCGCAGCCAACATTAAGGACAACACCAAAACAGGTATCTGCCATCTGTCCGCTAACTCTCTTCTTGCAACTCTAATCCAACTGTTATCTTTCATTACGGGGCTCCATCCCCAATACTTAAACAATAATATATACAATTAAATTAACATTTTTATCCTATCGATTGAGACGACATCATATCTTTCTTCTCAAATGCCTCCTTTATTTTCAAAAGAGGATAATTACCTTTAAGCCTTTTAATAGCTTCCAATCGATGAAACACATCTTCTTCATAAAGCCGATGACCTGAAGATGTCCACTTACTTTCACGTATTAAACCCATTGCTGTATAATTATGAATCGTTTGGCGTGAAAACCCTGAAAATTCGACAACTTCACCTATACGATACAATTTAGGCGGAACGGGCACCGGAGAGATTTCCTCAAGATGTTTCAATATTTCCACAATATCATTATCAACTTGTCCGCGCCGCTCTATCACATTATCGGAACTTGTCTTGGATGAAGATATCATTGCTCTAAAGCCTTTATCCTTACAAAACAAACAAAAGACACAGACAAAACCTCGAACGCCCGAACAGGCAACAAAAGCCATTTCACCGATTCGACCCTAAATACCGATACATCTTGCATCGATTGACTCCGTTCAATCAAATTTTGTCAGGTCGCTATGCAAAACTTTATTTTTCCGATACCTAACACGAATGATTGAATCCATTCAATCACATCTCACCCTCTTACAGATAAGATTTTAAATTTTTAACCTGTCAGCCGAATTATTCGGCGAAATGACTTTTGCATTTTATAAAATATCTAATATATTATTCGGAATTTGTCAAGCATAAAGTCCCATAAAAAATTATTTTTCGACAAATTTTTCTCGAATATCCCCCAAAAACATCTGATACATCAATATCTTCAAGATAAATAAGAAAAATTTATCGGACGTGCCGACAAACTTCTACTTTTCCCTATCTGACAACAATAACTTTCTTTCGGTTGACCTTTTTTCACCTATACTCGTAATATAGATAGCTGGCTTATCCTGAACCGGACAATTATATTCGCACGCTCCGCAGCCAATGCATCGCTCAGCATCAACATAGGGAACTTTCATCCATATCCTTCCGCCCCCACCTTCAGGTGAAAATCTACGATACTGAAAATAAATAGCTTTAGGAGAAACAGGGCAAACTTCCTGACATACAAGACATTCCTTGCCAAACGCCCAAGGCAAGCATCTACTTCTATCAACGAATGCATTACCTATTTTATCATATCCCCCCTCATGCTTGTCTTGAACGCTTAGCGATTGTATTGCTCCGGTCGGACAAACTTGAGAACATCTAACACAATCATACTCGCAATACCCATATTGCATTTTCAATACAGGCGTCCACAACCCTTCAATTCCAGCTTCATCCAAAGCTGGCTGAAGCACATTTGTCGGACATACATTCAAACATTGTCCGCACCTAACACATCTCGCTAAAAAATTTTCCTCTGCCAAAGAACCGGGAGGCCTAATCCGCCTGTCAAATCCTCTCCCAAAAACAGTACGAACATTACGCAAAATACCCAAAGCAAAAATCGACAAAACACCCGAAACAATAAAATCTCGCCGCGACAATCGAACGCCTATTAACATTTCGTTTGTAACCCGTTCATTCGAAGCCTTTTGATAACTCTCACCCGAAAATCCAAACTTAAGAGCGCCAACAGGACAAACATCTATACATGTCATACACATCAAACATTCCGAATGAATCACTTTTTTATCAGGCTCGCATGCTCCCTGACAATTCTGTCTGCATAACCCGCAATGAATGCACTTCTCCTCATCACGCACAATGCGAAATAACGGACGAATTGAAAATATCGACAATAATGCCCCCAACGGACATATCGTTCGACACCAAAAACGAGGCAAATATATATTCGACAAAAATGCGACCGAAAATATCAAAGCTGTTATTACCGTAACATCATAGCCAACTTCTTTTGCTACATCCTCACCCAAAAACAATCCCAAAACCGGAACAACAACGCTAACCGAAAAACGCGTAATAATAGAAATAGGGTCAACCCAACCGGAGATAATAACTCCGAAAAATGCGCAAAAAACAAACACAATTAAAATAATATATTTAATTTTCTGAACTCTTATATACGTATTCCGCACATATCTTGCACTCTTATCATTTACCTGAAATATACTCGCACCAAAATGCTGAATTATCCCCATAGGACAAATCCAGCCACAAAAAAAACGCCCGAAAAACAATGTCAATCCCGCTATTAAAATCGCAAGCATTAATCCGAATGTAATATTATGCTGAGAAATAATATTACCCAAAGCGGACAACCCCGACAGATACCCGAAAAATTCAGATGAAAATCCTTCCCCCCAGCTATACAGACCTGCATATACAAAAAAGCAAAACAAACCGAAGAAAACAACCTGATACCAAAATCTTATACGCCTATAACTCAGCATCAAAGCTTAACCTCTCTAAAATACTTAAAGCTACGATATCTGCTTTTTCCAACACCTTTATTTTCCGCTATACGAATATAATCAATCTTAGTTTTATCAATCCCCAGCATTTCCAGACCAAAAGCATCTATCGCCACTTGATCTGTCGAAATCGCTACCGTATTCGTCTGCACAACATCCGAGCTGCTGCCTCCGGTTGGACCGTTCCTAACAAGAGCCCGAGTCCCATCGAGTACAATTAAGCTCGGGCTAATAAATGCGCCCAATTCAGCAATAACATTATGTATATCTTGATGAAATCTGTTTCGCGACCCACCTATAAATCCGTACCAATTTTTCATCGCCAAAGATGCTCCGCAAAGATTATGAGTTTTGAGCGTCGGAACTCCTATCAACTTATCACACTCACTTAAAGGCTTATAATATGTTTTCCAAACACCTATTATTCCGTCGCTTATTTTTACATCTCTAAAATCGTTCTTTCGAGGCAAAATTAACTGTCCGCCAGCAGCATCTATCGCTTGCTTTAAACCGGAACGCTCAAAACACAATTCAGCATCATTGATAGGATTATCCGTAACAGCTACTCTCGATGCTCCCGCTTTATAACAAAGCTTAATTATTGTCTCAACAACTTCAGGAGAACTCGTCGCGCCCATCCACGCTGGACGGGCAAAAGCACAATTAACCTTAATCAACACTCTATCGCCTTTCCCGACAAATCGCCCTATTCCTCCGCTGGACTCAATAGCTAACTCCGTCGCTCTACGCGCATCAGCCCCTTTGGCTATCACGAAAATATCTTCATCGATAACCCTAAACGATGAAATCGACATAACCTTTCCGGTTATTCCAATACGATTACGATTAACAAAAATCCCCCCAGCTGCTATTAACCCGATAAAACCAGCCGACTTTTTCGCCAACTCAATCAAAAAAGCCCTTCTCGACAAACCGTTGCCTTTACACCCGTTATTTACGCCATCAATGTTATTCATC
>CAZKNI010000426.1:0-5664 GCA_964554055.1 uncultured Phycisphaerae bacterium
GCAAAGAACAATATATCTGGGATTTCGGTGACGGACAAATAGCGACAGGTTCGCAGGTCAATCACGTATTTTTAAAAGAGGGAATTTATTCTATTACATTCCAAAGACGTTTTGGCGGCAAATCGGATACGACAATTAATAATGTTTATATCGGACCAAATCGAGCAAACTGGAAGCTCAGACCTGTAAAACTCAAAACTTTTTTGCCGGTAATATCAGCTTATGATTTTTCACGATTTCGGTTAGACGATGTTTTAACAATTATCGAATATTTTCGAATTGTCGGAAAAAACAAAAAGGCAATAGAAGCGGGACAAAAAGCGCTTCTATCTCAGCGATTCTCACAAAAAGAATATGACAAATTGATACAAATTGCAAACGAATTGAGCGAACAGATAATCGACGAGTTTGGCGATTACAAGCAAGCGGAAAAATTTTTACAGGGATTAGCTGAACGCTTAGATATATCAAGCGCAGCATATGTTAATCTAACACTTCGAGCGTGCTCGATTTTAATAAATCAAATGGGCAAAGCGGAATTAGCTGAAACTCTACTTAAATCGTGCCCACAAATAGAAGAAAGTCCTACAAACAAAACAGAAAAACTTCTTGCTATTATACGGGGCGATTTGTATCGGCTAAAAGGTAATTATACTCTTGCCAAGAAATTTTACACTTTAGCGGAATCAGCCAACTTTGAGCGAAACAAAAAGACAAAATTTAATATACCTAATAATCGGATATTTTCCTTCGCACGAGCTGGAAGCTATGCTGCTGCTTGCGAATATTATCTTCAACGCAGAGAATACTCAACTGTAAGAAAGCTTATCAATCGTTGGCAATGGGAGTTTCCAACGGACAAATTAGGGGGCTATAGCTGTTATTTGAGATATCGGCTTTATTACGCACAAAGACAGTCCCGGCAAGCCCAGCTAATAGCAAAAATAATGAAAAAAATAGCTCCGTTTAGCTTATATACTCATTTGATAACAAAAGAACATTAACACGCAAAACGATTATTATATTTCTTTCGCAATATCATGCGAATTGCTGAGCGGATTTGCCGATGTCCGATGCATTATCATTAGGCAATGCTATTTCCCCGTCACAAGATTTTTTTTGCAAGAATTGCTTTGCATGCATTTGCTCAACAAAAGGCCTATAAACAGGGCCACAATTATACGTGCAAAACGGAAAAATTCCTTCGGGTGTGCTATATTGAATCACACATCGCTTAATTCGTTGAACATCAAAATTATATCTGTCCTGAAAATGCATACCCGCAGCTAACAATGTTCTATAATTTTTCTTTTCACTTTGGCCTCTTCCTACACGCTTGTTGACCATTCCGCGTAACGAGCGAATCATACGATAAAAAGTCAAATCTTTGGGTGCCCTATCGCGTCTGAAATGCTTATAAAAAAGCCAACCTGCATAAAGCTTATCCCAAATATTCATTTTACCTTTTTTTTCGACTTTCTTCGCAAGCAAATGTATTTCCCAAAAGAGTTTGTCTATATCAAAGACAAGCGGAAAAGGATACACTTTTTTGTCCGGAGAAACCCAAAAATATGTTCCGAGTGCACAATCAGTATGACAAGGAGATTGAATTTTAGGTGCTCCGCAAATTACACTTAATAACTCGCTAAACGGAACGGAAAAACTAAGCGGAAAGAAATCACGCATAACATCGGCATTGCTGGCTTGTGCTATATCATGAGCCAAATCGCCAAGTGTATATCGCTGAGATTGCAATTCATTCGTATCTATTCTGCCCGTAAATGAAACGGGCTGATATGAAATTCCGCTTACGACATCGATATTATCGATAGCAAACTGTAAAATTTTCGGCACTTGATTATCGGTTTGGCCTTTAATAATCGTCGGAACAAGGCACACTTTCATTCCGTATTTTCTACAATTTTCAATAGCGGCAAGTTTGTATTTCATTAAAGGTTTTCCGCGCGTTTTTAAATAGCTTTCGTCGTCAACGCCATCAAATTGCAAATATAACGTATGAAGCCCCGCATCAGCAGCTTGACGAGCAAATTCTTCTTCTGACATTTTTATGCCGTTCGTTGCTATCTGAATCTGGGAAAATCCCATTTCAAGTGCTTTTGCAACAATTTTGAAAAAATCGGGATGAATCGTTGGCTCGCCACCGCTAAATTGCACACATGTCGCTGCTATCGGACGATAATCACGAAGACGTTGCAACATCTCGACAACTTCGTCATAAGACGGCTCATAAACATAGCCGGCAACATTCGCATTGGCAAAACAAATCGGACATTGCAAATTGCAGCGATTCGTCAAATCGATATTAGCTAAACAAACAGGCGATTGATGATAATCACACAATCCGCAATCCGAAGGACATCGTCTGCCGCCACAAACATGCGGATTAAGCAAGCCTGGCGACTCGTCAAAACTCCACCAGCTTGCTTTGGCAAACAAATTGACATCGCTATTTACACAATCGCGAAAATAGCCATGCTCCGGACAAGTCTTTTCTATCCAAACAGCGCCGTCTCTAACATAATATCTGCCTAATATCACTGCGGAACATTCCGGACAGAGGCTCTCTATTGTACGAGGAAGAAAACGAATCTGCGGCTCAATAGGCTTACCGGAATATGTTTTAGGCAAGGAGTTTCTATTTGTAAATATATTGTCATAATGAACCTGCTTGATTTTCCCGTCCGCCGGACAATCAAATTCGAGAACAATTTGTTCGTTCAGCTTTTTAAAAGTCGCAGAAACAACCTCATTACATTTTGGGCATTGCGCTCTCGTAGAATAAGGCAAGCCCATTTTGCGAGGGTCATATTTTCGTAACGACAAACGATATTTGTCTATTTCCGTTTGTGCTGTATGTTCGGTAACAGCGGGCTTAGGAGTCTCATTCAAAACAGGCTTATGCTCCTCCATCCATTTCCTAAGATGCTCGGGTATCTTTCGATTCATTTTCAATATTCCTAAATGCTACGTCAACGTTTAAGATAACGGACCTAATAACTCTTCAATTTTCGCTGATATATTATCTGCCCTTAATAATGTTTCTCCAATGAGTACGCCCTTGACGCCTACAGATAACAATTTATCTATATCCTCTGCGGATTTTATTCCGGATTCACTTATCAAAACCTCTTTTTCTTCCTCATCGAGTAAACTCGCCAATCTCAACGTATTGCCGACATCAGTTCTCTGCTCATGTAAATTGCGATTATTTATCCCGAGTAAACTATATCTCTCGTGCGGAAATCCGACCGTCTTCCTCACAGCTAACAAATTTTCTGCGTCGTGAACTTCAATTAAAACCGTCATCTTCAGAGTGCTTGCCAAAATCAACATATCAAGAATCTGACCCGGAGTAAGAATTTCGGATATCAGTAAAACCGCATCGGCACAATATGCACGAGCTTCATAAATTTGATATTCATCTATGATAAAATCTTTACGCAACACAGGCAAATGCGTAACTTGCTTGACCTGCTTTATATATTCCAAATTACCTTGAAAATATCTCTCATCGGTCAAAACACTTATAGCATCAGCACCTGCTTCCGTATAAATTCTTGCAAGTTCCTGAGGGTCAAAATCATCACGAATAACACCTGCTGACGGAGATGCTTTTTTTATTTCCGCTATCAAATTCATTTTACGCAAAGGCTGTTTTGTCATCGCAGCGTAAAAATTGCGAGGCCTATCAACATCCAAAATCATAGCTTGTAGCTCTTCAATAGGAACTGTCTCTTTGCGAGCTTGAAGTTCTTGCTTTTTGTGTTCAACTATTTTTTCGAGTATCGTAGGCAATTGCAATTTCTCCTTTCTGCAAAGAACAACAACAAAAGTTTCATATTATTGTTCCTTGTTATTTTCATCATTTTTGCTATCGCTTTCAATGCTCGTTAACAATATATCTATCAACTCATCAAAGGTTGCCATCGTAGGAATAAGCTCATAAGATAACAAATCAGCCAATTGAACGTAATCTCGATTTGCAAGAGCTTCTTTTATCTCTTGCAAATTTCCCGTCACTTTTTTGAATAATCTATCTGCATTTATTGTCGAAAGTTCTATACTTTCAGGGTCGATGTTAAGCAAACGCAAACATCCGTCGATACCCTGATATGCACTATTAAGCTGTTGAAACGTTTCGCCCATTTGTTCCATAGCTTGCGGTATCTTCGATTGTTGAAGATTTTCGACAAGCTGATTTATCTGCTGTTCCGTACGCTTCAACAATTCTTTGCTAGTGATTAAAGCATCACGGGCCAACTCAGCGGGCCAAGCTGTCTGAAATTCAATTTTTTCATATTCATCAAGCGATTTTCCCAAAGCACTTTCGACCTCTTCCGGCTTGACAACTTGCTCATTACACTTGATAGCGATTATCATTTTTCCGCTACCTTTCAGAGCAGCCTTTATCAAATTCAAGAGCTCACCGAGAGTTTTACAATCTTCTTTTATATCGTCAACGGTATGTCCGTCTATCATTATTTGCACATTAAATCTCCTCTGATTTTCATCGTGTCATTAATACGATTTCTCGCTTACAATTTTTGAGCTTTAGACAAGAAATTTCCGTTATTTTAAAACCTTATTATAACCGTATCCGAGAGAAACTTAAAGAATTATTTAACCTTCAAGCCTTGTGATTATCTTTGCGCCAACAGCATCACCCCAAACGTTCACTGTCGTCCGACACATATCCAAAAATCTATCAACACCGAGAATTATAAAAATCGAATATTCCGGTATTGTAGGCGTATTCGGATTGAGGGCAAGCACACTGTTATTGACTGCTGAGATTACAATAATCATTGTAACCCATCCGGCATGCGGAATACCCGCTGCTCCGACAGCTGCAAGCGTTGCGGTAAGAGCAACGATTATCCACTGCAACATCCCAAGCTTAACACCGAAAACTTGAGCAAGGAAAATCACGGCAACAGCTTCATATAAAGCCGTTCCATCCATATTTATTGTCGCACCTATTGGCAAAACAAATCCGCTAGCTTTCCGAGATACGCCGCCAAACTCTTCAGCACAGCGCATCGTAACGGGCAACGTAGCTGAACTCGAATCCGTTGCAAACGCTGTTACAAGTGCCTGTTTCATCTGCAAAATATACTTATACGGATTCGTACGTCCGAAAACAAACAATATCGCTGGCAAGATAATCAAACCGTGAATTCCTAATCCCAAAATGACCGTCAACATATATTTTGCCATCGCTGAAACGAAAACACCTAATCCGATACGCGCTATCGTCCACGCAACAAGGCAAAAGACAGCTAACGGCGCTAACCAAAGAATTATAGCAACCATTCTGATAATAATTTCATACATACTTGTGAAAAATTCGCCTACCAAACGACCTTTATCACCTGCGAGCACCAGTGATACACCGAAAAATAAACTAAAAAATATCACAGGCAATGGCTTACCGGCAGCAGCGGACGCTATTATATTTGTAGGTATCATCTCCTCTATCAAATGTAACATAGCAGCTGACAACGATTTCGGATGAGTAGATTTATGCGAGCTATTATTTGCAATATTCGACAGTTCTGCCTGTTGACGAGCCTGAGTAATTTGCTTCTTATCTATTGTTCCAACGCCCGGCTTGATTATATGCACAAGTACAAGGCCAACCGT
>CAZKNI010000427.1:0-3530 GCA_964554055.1 uncultured Phycisphaerae bacterium
GGACACACTGTGCATCCAATATAATAACAAACGGTATATATTAATTGCTAACCGCAAGCCTATACAAATAGCATCCACAATCACATTGCCGAAAACTATCAAAACGCATACATCCGCTATCGAGGTGCTCTTTGAAAATAAGAAAATTAAGTTGCAAAACGGAACATTCACGGATAAATTCTTGCCTTATGATGTCCATGTATATTGTATCGAGTGATTTCTATAAATGGTCTTGCAGGAGCAAAACAGATGAATCGGAATTGCACTATTTGTATCTTTCCTTACTGTCATTCGGATTGGGCATGGGGACATTCTCGATATTGGCACGCTAACAGATATATTCAGGTGCTCGATGACGTAATTGATATTCTCGAACAGTATCCGAATTTTAGATTTTTTTTCGACAGTTTCGTCGAATTCCTACCGCCATTTGTAGAAGCACGTAAAGACAAACTAAGCAAACTAAACGAATTTGTTAAAGAGGGTAAAATCAGTATTGTAGGCGGACAGTTTTGCAATCTAAGGCCGGCAACTGCAGGCGAGGAAAGTTTTATCAGGAATATTCTGCTTGGAAGAGCCGAGATACGCCAATTGCTCCCGGATGCAAAGTTTATCGGATTTGCCAATCTTGATACTGCGGTCGGACATTCTCAGCTACCGCAGATGTTGAAATCATCGGAATACAAATATTACCTTTTCTGGCGGCCGGAATGGGGATTAGACAAACAGAATATTCCCGGAGTATTTTGTTGGGCAGGACAGGATGAAAGTACAATCACTGCAATTAGACAATGCTATGCAGACCTATCCGCCAAAACACTCTTTATCGAACCCCTCGAAGAAAACCTCGAAAAAATACGCGAACATATTTTAGACGTAATAAAACCGTTTCTTAACCAAAAGGAACTTAGCTTTGCAATAATCTACGCAGGTATGGACGATGCAAGACCGCTTCGGGATATACACGACGATACACCCCTTCCGCTATTTGAGCTTATCAAACTATGGAACGGACGATTTGACGAAAAACTTACGTTCTGCACGCCCGATGAATTCTTTTCCAAACTCAACCTCCAAACTCTGCCGAAAATAGAAGGAATAATCGACCAAGCTGACGTCTGCTATAACGGGCCATTCGGTTCGAATAATCTCCAGACTCTACGATTAAAAGCGGAACGTTCAATCCAATACGCTGAGATGATTTTTGCACTATTCGGAGATGTATTCCTTCCTGAAATCGATAATAAATTTGATAAACTCTGGAAGAAACTTTTAAAAGCAACCGCTCACGCAACGCAATTTTTATTCGATAAAGACTACAAAAAACTCAAACTGCTGCTTGAAAATACAATGTCGGAAGCGGAAAAAATCGCTAACGAAACAATCAAAAAGAAATTTGAAGTATCCGTTCCTCAAGACGCTGATACCATCACGCTTATCAATCCGCTACCTTATGAACGAACGGAATTTGTTTCCATTCCGCTAACGAATATTGACCTTTCCAAAAAATCCTTTGTTTTGCTCGACGGCTCGGAAAAACTCGCAACACAAATCAATCTCCCGAAAAATCCCAATAGAGCAGCAGAAGTAGATGCCATTGTTAAATTGAAAGTACCGCCAGCGGGCTATAAGCAAATAAAACTTATTACGAAAAATGGCACAACATCAAAGCCAAAAATCCAGCTATTGCCCGCAGACTGTATATTAGAAACGCCTAATTGCAAAATTAAGTTTGTATCGGGAAAAATTACGGAAATAGAAGGCAAAGATACAAAGATAACATCAACCGAGGGCATCTTTACACTAAAATCTTTGATTGCAAAAAGTACAGCTGACCCTGTCTTAGATGATGCCGCTGATAGCCCGGGCTGGATGACTGCAGCACTCGAACCGTCGAACGAGGCATTTAAAATAAAAGAATTGAAACTTATTGAGTCGGGGCCATTAAGATGGTCGATTCTACGAACTTTGGAATCTACCAAACATCAAGCTATACAGCTGATAAACGTAGATGAAGCTGGAACGATAGAATGTAAAACTAAAATATTTACCGGTCAGGAAAACGTAATGATAGCAATGAGTTTTCCATATACCCCAAAAGCAAAACTTACCTGCGGAATACCTTTTGGAAGCGAATCACGAAACATTGACGATATCCAATATCAATCCAAAGTGGAATCAAACTCCATCGAGCGACTAATTCCCGGAATGTTTTGGTGCTATGACTGGATAATAGCCCAAACGGAAAATACCCGATACGGTGTAATTACTCCGTTTGGTGATAGATATTGGTTAAGACCCGAATGGAATCAAAGTGAAATTTTACACTTGCTTGTCCGTCTGTATGCCCCCTTTGTTAACCCGAGCAGATGGGAATATTATTCCTGTATCAATAGAGCAACAGCAGGCCTTAATGAATTTACACATATCCTTGTAACGGACAAATCCAAACTCAATCCATCTTCCCTATCTCGATTAAAACAGATGTGTATCTTCCCTATACAGTCATTTTATAATAAACCTCAAAAGCAATCCGAGTGTTCACTTGTAAAACTCCGTCCACAAAATATCCGCTTCACCTCTTACCGAAAAGTAAACGGAGAACTCGAATTTCGATTGATTGAACTCGAGGGCAAATCTGCTGAGGTACACATCGAGTTTGCGGATAAAATTCGATTCGTAAGAAAACTCAATCTTGCAGGAAGATATCTCGGTCATATTCCCGCAGAAGATAATATCGTCAAATTCGAAATCAAACCGTATAAGATATCGACAATTAGAGTAGCTTTTGTACCCGAAGATGTTTTACCCGAGAAACCTATAGGTGAACTTAAAATCGATAAGCTACAATCCGACGATATCCAAACTTTGTTTAGATTTTACAATTCACTTGAAATATCCGCTGTTGAAAAGTATCGGCCTTACGGCTGGGTTATTACACAGCAAGCCCTGAAAAACGGACCAATTAAACGTATAAACACTAATCGAGAGATATCTCTTGTAGTTAGAGACTCAGCTGACAATATTTGGGGACATTGTTTTATAATCATACACGATGCGAAAACTCCAACATTCGGTATCGGATTGCACAAACAGCTCAGAGGAAAAGGTTTTGGCAAAAAGATTATGCAAGAGGTAATTAATATTGCCGACAACACATATAAACTGCCGACCGTAGGCTTAACCGTACTAAAAGAAAACGAGCGAGCGGTTAAATTATATCAATCATTGGGATTTGAAATAACCGAAGAATTTACTGCACACGATGACCCGTATATATATTTAAGAATGATAAGAAAAAGACCCGCATAATCTAT
Organism: uncultured Phycisphaerae bacterium; assembly: GCA_964554055.1. Lineage (GTDB taxonomy): Bacteria > Planctomycetota > Phycisphaerae > JAAYCJ01 > JAAYCJ01 > S014-18. Next base: position 3,318 of record CAZKNI010000427.1, read on the forward strand.
TTATCGAATAGCATGAACACGCTAAAAATACTCACAGCGTCAAACTCTCTTAGAGAATCATCGGACACAATTACCGTTGTGCCAATAATAAAATTCATATCCATTTACATTTCAAAATAATGTTCGAAGAATTCCCGCATAGTTCCGTCAAAAACCGCAAGCTGAAGCAATCCGCCCCACGCTTGAGCGCCGCCCGTAAAGTAAACATACGTC
>CAZKNI010000428.1:0-2841 GCA_964554055.1 uncultured Phycisphaerae bacterium
TTGCTGTTGGCGTAACATGGGGGTTTCGTAGCAAAAATGAATTAATCCGGCATGGCGCGGACGCTATTGTCGATAATCCCGAGCAGATATACGAAATTGTTATTAACAGCTTTTATGTTTCTAAGAGCTGAAATACTTTTGATTGACGATATAAATTTCGAGTGAAAATTTTTTAGCTGAATTTAGTAATAACACAATTAGAGACGGAGAAACAAATGAACAAAAAAATCGTAAATTTATCTATGATTGCTTTGTATTTAATTTTAGCGAGTTTAATCGGATGTAACAGCAAGCCTAAACAATCTGCTCTTAAAGTCGGAGTGATAATAGGGCCTGCCTTAGCTAAACAAGTCGATATTGTAAAGTCAGCGGCACAAGCTGTATGTAATGATACCGGACGAGGCGTTGTTTTCATTAAAACAGTCAAATCGGAACAAGCTGGCGAATTTCAGCAAACAGCAAATAGTTTGTTCAAGCAAGAAGAATCATCAACTTCTATTGTAGGGCTCGTTATAGGCGCAAATTGCAGCGTCGATTTAAAGCCGATGATACGAAGCGCGGTCATAACGGGCCATCCGGTAATTTTATTCAATTGCGATGAACCCGAAAGTAAGCGAGATGCTTATGTCGGCATAGACAATATCCTAGCTGGCAAAATGCTCGGAAAAGCGGTTGCAGACTCAGCGGGAACGTCAACAAGAGTTATCGTGCTAATAACAGGCGATGAAACAATACTCATGTATCGCCAGAGAGCATCTGCTATCAGGAGTCAAATCAATTTGAGTGCAAATCTGAATATTATAAAAACAATTGTCAATAAAAACAAAAATATGGAAGAATCCGCAAGTAAATTAGCTGAATTTTTGAGCCGCACTCCTAATGTATATGCAATTGTTTCAACAGGAAATTGGATTTTTATGCCTGCATACGAAAAAGCATTAGCCAATTATAACGGTAAGCTATTTGCCATTTCCAATACACCCGAAGCTATCGAAGCTGTTAAATCGGGAAGAGTCGCCGCCCTCGTTGTCGGCGACTTATACAGTCAAGTGTACGACGCAACGCACCTGTGCCTGATGAGATTGCAAAATCAAATTATAGCGAGCCCCAAGCCGCTTAAACCTTTTCTTGTAACACAAGACAATATCAAAAATTTTATACGCAAGTGGGGCAAAGTTAGGCTTGTCGAAAAAGAAGCGCAAAAAGCGGAGCAAAAGTAAAAGTACAAATATTCGTCAAAAACGCATACGGGAGTTTTACGGGTGAAGATAATCTCATCTAAATCTCAGTTAACCGGAACAGTACGAATTCCGGGCTCAAAATCTCACACGATTCGTGCCGTTGCATTAGCTTCTTTGGCAACGGGTAAATCGGTCATTCGCAAGCCGTTAATTAGCCTCGATACACTCTCAGCTATCAATGCGTATCGAATGTTAGGAGCTGAGATAGAAACGAACAACGACTCTTGCGAATGGTTGATTAGAGGTTTTGCCGCTAAGCCTAAAGTTCCCGACAACATTATAGACGTAGGCAACTCGGGAACGTCGTTACGTATAGCGATGGCTTCTGCCAGTTTGCTGGAGAAAGCGAAAGGCTATGCTATCTTTACCGGTGATAAGCAAATACGAAAGCGACCGTCAGGGCCTCTTTTAAAAAGCATAAATGAGCTGGGGGGATATGCCAAAAGTACCCGCGAAAATGATTTGCCTCCGTTTATTATCGCCGGAAAGCTCACAGGCGGAAAAACGCAAATGCAGGCAACGTCAAGCCAATACCTTTCCGCTTTACTCGTGAATTGCCCGTTTGCCGATGACGACTCGACAATCGAGCTTTCGCTTCTGAATGAAAAGCCTTATGTCGAAATGACTCTCGGTTGGCTTGACAAACTCGGATTAAAATATGAAAATTATAATTTTAATCGATTTATTATTCCCGGCAATCAGCAAATAGCGGGCTTTCGGACAACGATACCTGCAGATTTCTCGTCAGCAACTTTTTTCTTATGTGCAGCTGCCCTTGCAGGAAAAGACGTACATATAGAAGGACTTGACATGAATGATACTCAAGGCGATAAAGCTGTTGTCGATTATTTGCGAGATATGGGCGCACGAATAGACATTCAGACGGACACAATTGTTGTTTCTGCTGATAAACTCAAAGGCATTGAAATAGATATGAATGCGACTCCTGATGCTGTTCCCGCAATAGCGACTCTTGCTTGTTTCGCTGAAGGACGGACGAAACTTTTCAACGTTGCTCAAGCACGAATAAAAGAGACAGACCGTTTAGCCGTCATGACAAAAGAACTTTCAAAACTCGGTGCGAAAATAAAAGAGTTACCCGACGGACTGGAAATAACGCCCGCGAAACTCAAGGGCGGACAAGTCGAAGGCCATGATGATCACAGAGTTGTTATGGCTCTCGCTATTGCGGGGTTTGCAACTGACGAGCCCGTAATTGTCAACGGTGCTCAAGCTGCCTCTGTAACATTTCCCGATTTTGTTGAGCTTATGAATAAGCTCGGCGCCAACATGAGTGTAAAGCAAGATTAATATGTGAATATAAAAGCTCTGATTAGCAAACACTGAATGCATTTTCTTGTTGCGACGGCAAGGCAATTATATCATCTCAGCTTCTTTCATACACATAACAGGTTTAGAAAATTGATGATTGTCAAATTCTAAAAAAGCATTTCATATCAAAAACAAAAGCTTTAATCCTTAAAATTTCAGCTTCTCGGAACAAACTTTTAACTTTGAAGATTTGGGGCTTGGCAATCTATATTTTTCGTAGACCGTTGACCGTTTCTGCTCACGCCGCGAAGTTTCGAGAAGCGAAACG
>CAZKNI010000429.1:0-3017 GCA_964554055.1 uncultured Phycisphaerae bacterium
ATTTAAGCCAAACTCCTCAACTGCTTGCAGAAAACCGTCTTTGAAATTTTCTCCAACAATGTGTCCTACAGGACCGGTTATTAATCCGATATTAGAATATCCTTTAGCAAGCAAAAATTTAGCAGCTATATACCCCGAATACCGATTATCTATATCAACACATACCATATTTTCCGCAAGAGAGCCTACATAATGACCAATTGCACAAGGGATATCAGCCTTTTTAAGTAGTTCGATTCGTTTATCTTCTCTCAGGGGGGACGTAATAATCACGCCATCAGCCCTTCTACTTTTTACAAGCTCGACAAGACTAACATCAGCGTCTTTCGGGTCATCGTAAGAGATGATAACCCCATAATTTCGTTTGGAAGCTTGCCTGGTTACCCCGTTTATAAATTCTGTTACAAATGGATTTATATACACTCCTTCTCTGTCTGATGGGATATGGACAGCTATTGTAAAGGTTTTATTGGTTCTTAATCCTTTCGCTTGCAGATTCGGGATGTAATTGAGTTCTTTGCATACCCTTTTAATTTTCTCTGCAGTTTCCTTGCTTACTCTATCCGTGCCCCTCAAAACACGAGAAACAGTGCCTTGATTTACATTCGCCTTTTTCGCTATGTCATAAGTCGTTACCATAATACAACCGCCTTTTTTGGCTTGTGCATTCCAATGCGCACAATGATAATATACCTAATCCCTACAATAATGTCAAGCTGTTTTCAGTAAACTTTCCATTTTTTTTCTATTTTTCCGAAGGCCAAATCGTAAGGAGAAAAAGCTCTTGCGAAGTAAACTCGAACACTCATTTTTCAGGCTACGCCTGTTGAATGTTATTTGTTTTGTTTTTGAATTTGTTTGCGGGAAACGATTTTCATCGCCATATCATCTTTCGCTGCGAGTAGAACGAGTTACGTTCGTTATTGCGAGTCCGCCAACTGGCGGAAAGCAATCTCCGGTCTTCATAAGCAATGACGTTGTGCGGAAGCGGAAATTGCAAATTCAAATTTTTCGCGTGCTGCGTTCGTTGCATTCGCTTTTCAGCAAAAACGCTGCGATGATGAAAATTGATTTTTTGCAAAATGAAACGCAAGCAAAATCGCTTTTCGGGAATGCAGAAATTAGATTGCCGCGTCGTCAGACCCTAAAATTCAAATATTAAAAGCGTTTGCCCTAATATGAAACATCTTTAGATTTTAGGGTCCGACTCCTCGCAATGACGCAGGCACAGCCTGAAGAGATTGAAGATTGAGGATTGCAGATTGGAAGAAGAGATTGTCGATTGTGGATTGCCAAGCCCTAAAACTTCAAAGTCAAAAGCTTGTTCCGGAAAGCTGAAATTTTCAGGATTAAGCGCTTGCCCCAAAATGCAGCGTTATCCGGTTTTAGGGTTTGACAGGCCCGGGAAGAGATTTCGGATTGCTTCGCCTCTTTGGGACGATTGATTTTGTATGCTGTTTTTGTAATAGATATGCAAATGATTTGATAAATTGTGATGATGTTATTAAAATGATTGTTGCGGAAGATTTAGGAGAACAAAATTGTGTCGATACATCCGACAGCTATAATTTCATCGGAAGCTCAAATCGATTCTTCGAGTGAAATAGGCCCGTATGTAATAATTGACGGGCAGGTAAGAATTGGAGCAAACAATAGGATTTTTCCTAATGTGTATATTGGCTCTTATACGACAATAGGAGATAATAATGAAATTCATACGGGAGCGGTGTTGGGCGATACACCTCAAGATTTGGCATTCGACTCATCGACAGAGAGCTATTTGAGAATCGGAAATAATAACATCATACGGGAATTTGCCTCGATTCATAGGGGAACGGCGCAGGGGTCCGAGACGGTAATAGGGAATAATTGTTTCATTATGGGATATTCTCATATAGGGCATAATTGTAAGCTTGAAGATAATGTGAAATTGGCGAATATGGCTGCTTTGTCGGGATATGTTTCGGTAGGTTGCGGAACATTTATAAGCGGATATAGCTTGATTCATCAGTTTGTGCGTATTGGTCGGCTTTGCATGATAGCGGGAGGAACGCGTTTGAGTATGGATTTGCCTCATTTTATGATGGCACATGGGGAGAGTGCTGTTATAGGGGTAAATCGGGTTGGGATGAAGCGTGCCGGTTATAGCTCGGAGGAAATAACAGCTGTCAGGGGTGCGTACAGATTGCTCTGGCGAAGCGGAATGTTGTTTCGCAAGGCATTGGAAAAGCTCGAGTCGGACAATCAGTTTGACGTTGTTGCAGAGCTTATCGAATTCATCAAATCGCCATCGAAGAGAGGAATAGCGGGTCCGCCCGACAGGAAAAATGAAAGTTGATTCGGATTACAGCTGGCCAAGTGATATAAGTGAAGCGATAGCTCTTCAAAAACTTCTCGCACGTAGAGTCGAGCATTGTGCATTAGGGTCTGCCCCGAAATTGATAGCAGGTTGTGATGTGTCGTTTATCGGTCAACCTCGTAAGCAGAAATATCTTGTAGCGGGTGTTGTCGTTTATGATATTGAGAGGTCGGAAACGGTAGAGAAACGGTCTGTTATTCGAACCGTAACGTTTCCTTATATTTCCGGCTTGCTTTCGTTTCGGGAAGCGCCCGCTGTTATAGAAGCTATCAAATTATTGCGGACAGAGGTTGATGTGTTTCTTATCGACGGTCAAGGAATAGCGCATCCGAGGCGTTTCGGTTTAGCATCGCATATAGGAGTATTGATTGCACGTCCGACAATCGGATGTGCCAAAAGCAGGCTTACGGGCAGGCTTGATGGAGAGCTTCCTGCGAGGAAAGGGTCTTTTGTTAATTTAATTGATAAGGGCGAGATAATAGGGGCTGTCCTTAGGACTCGCAACAATGTTAAGCCTGTTTACGTTTCTGTCGGGAACAAAGTTACTTTAAACGAATCGGTGAAAATCGTTTTTCGTTGTACACAAAAATATCGATTGCCGGAGCCTGCCAGAATAGCACATAATTATGTAACATCTGTTTCGAAAGGTTTACAATCA
>CAZKNI010000430.1:0-7322 GCA_964554055.1 uncultured Phycisphaerae bacterium
AGGGTCGTTGTACGCTCTATAATTTTTGCTCCTCTTGAAAATATAGAACAGGATATTGCCAATGTTCGCAAGCAAATAGAAAAGAAAAATAGGCAGATGCGTATTAGGGGTGAGTTGGCACGTGAATGGCTTGGCCTTAGCAAGCGGACGCTTGGAACCGATGCGGAACAGGTTCAGCGGATTTTATTGAGTAGGATAAATACTCTGATAACTCTTGCGGGTTTACAAAACGTAACCAAAAATCCTGTTCCCATCGTACCGGAAAGAGCAGGAGGAGTTGTCAAATATTATCCGGTAGCTGTCAATATAACTGGAAGGGGAACGCTAGAGCAAATCAGAAAATTTCTCGAGATGCTTTATAATGAGCCTTATACCGTGAAAATCACGGGAATTACTCTTCGGCCTAATGTAAAGAATAATACAATTGCTTTCAGTAATTGTAGAATAGAAACAATTGTTTTGCCTAAGCCCGCTATTTCAGATATCGAAGCGACTCACGAATTTCCGAAAATAACAGCTACTCAGCCAGCGCCTAAGATTCCTGATAAATCTCCTTACGCGATGATAAGCGAAAAGAATATTTTCATGCCTGTTAGACAATCGTTAGATATTAATAAATCGGATAGCACAGTAAGCAAGTTGGATTATAATAATAAATTAAGTCAAAGGACGATAGGGCAGGAAAATTCGGCGAGTGGAGGCAAGCCTGGCGACCTTGTAGGAGTTTTAATTAAAGGCAAACAGAGCGGAATTTATTTACGCAACCAAATTTCAGTTAAATGGTATAATATCAATGATGTTTTGCCCGGTAATTTGAAATTAATTTTTGTTCATCCGCTTGGAATTGTTGTTAACGATGATATGGGAAGAACACTTTTTGTTGAAATCGGGAAAAATATATATCATCCGATAGCGTTGACAATTGAAAGTTGTCCTGAGTTATATCAAGCCTATCAAAAAAATCGTGATGTTAAGCCATAAATTTAGCTAAATTTACTGGCAAAATTTGAAAATGATGGCAAAATATAGATGATAGGAAGTTCCGATAAAGTCGATGGAGCGAAATTGGGAGTGCAGGCAATGTTTGGCAGGCGTTATAAATTTATAATTTTCATATTCGTTGGGGGTATATTGATTATCCCGAAAGTTTTTGCTTCTCAGAAAGCAAATGTGGATTCTAATCGTTCGATTAAAGGCAGCGTTCATCAGCAAAACAAAGCGCCGAGCTTAAGTGAGCTTCGTCGGTTATTAAAATTGCGAACTTCAAAATCCAAATCGCAAGCAATAAAACAAAAGCAGGGTGATGTCGTAAATGATAGCCAAAAGCTTCGAAGCGAGGTGGCGCATCAATCGTCTATTTCGACGAAAAATTCCGATGGAGATAGGTTTATTCAATTTAGTTTTAATAATGCGCCTTATTCCGCGATATTTGATTTTATGGAAAAAATCACGAATCTTCCTATTCTTGGCGATAGGAATATTTCCGGTACGGTAACATATTTCAGCAGAAAGAAAATGACAATCAACGAAGCAATAGAAGAGCTTAACCTTTTGCTGAAAGAAAAAGGAGTTGTTCTGATTCGCACGGACGGGCATCTTCGAATAGCTAAATTTCCGGATGCTCTTCGCGGGTATAGCAGAGATTTTATCGGGGCGCAAGCTTTTCTTAAAAGTGATGTTCCTCCGAATCAAATTGTAAGAGTATTTTTTAGAGCAAATAATCTTCCTGCAGATGAGTTGACAAATCTTCTCGCAGAGGCTTTGCCTATAAACGAAGTGAAATTAGCTGCGTGGAAGACGACGAATTATATACAAGTTGTCGGACTTGCCGATAGGGTGAAACAGATTGTTGAATTGGCTCAGCGTCTTGATAAGGAATTGACGCCTTTTGATACAAATCTCGTTATAAAGACATATCATCCTCGTTATATGACAGCTAGCGCTTTAGAAAAAATTCTTCGTGTTATGATTCCGAGTGGAGGCGTATTGGGTGCGGGTTCTGTTCCTTTGGGCAAGCCGACGCTCAGCTCTTCGAAGAGATTGGCTTTAACTGAGGCTGCAGCGAATTATCAATTAATTGCGGATGACGCTGCCGGTGTGCTCGTCATTCGTGCATCATCTTCTTTGTTGGAACATATAAGCAAGCTTATTGATAAAATTGATTTGCCGTCCGGAACAGATAGATTTCAAGCTAAGACAATTGTAGTTAGGTTCGGGTCTGTTCAAACGATAGCTTCTGCGATTACAGAAAGCATCAAACGTCAGCTTGAAAGACCCGGAAAGGAAAAACAATATATTTCTGTGAAAGCAGATAAAGCGAATAATTCAATTGTGATTGTAGGTCCTGTTTCCTTTATAGGTCAAGCGGAGAAACTCGTCAAGCAACTTGATAAGCCCGGAATAAAAGCACCGTTGAAAGTTATTCCTCTAAAAAATGCATCAGCTGACGATATTGTTAAGAAGATTTTGTTGCCTTATTATCAAACGGCAAAGCGTCCGATGCCCGTGGCAGCTGATAATCATAGCAATTCGATTATTACATGGGCGAGCGGAAGCGAACTTGATGAGCTGACATCTCTTTTGTCGGAACTTGATAAAGCGGTCGCAGCTGGCAAGGGGATACCTGTAATTCGTACGTATCGTCTTGAAAATGTCGATACGAAACAGCTTGTGAGTGCTCTTACTTATATGTTTGGCAAAGACTCGAATATTAAATTTTCGGCAGACCCCGCCAGTCAGTCTTTAATCGTAGCTGCACCTGTAAATAATTTTGCAAAAATTGAAAAATTAATTGAGCAATTCAAAGCTAACTTAACGGATAAAAAGGTTACCGAACTTATCGAATTAAAATATGCGAGTGCTGAAGAAATAGCTAAGTTGATAAAATCGACATACGGAATGAAGAAACTTCCGGGGGCGATAGCGCCTCGAGTTGAAATATCCGCTAATGTTCAGGCAAATAGCGTACTTGTTAGCGGCGCGGAGTCTATTGTTAGGGATGTAAAGAAGCTTATCGAACAGCTTGATAATAGCGTACAAGCTAAGAGTAAAATTAGGACATATAGACTTAAATATGCAGACGCTGGCGATTTGGTAAAAATAATAGAAGATTTGTATGGCAGGAACAAGAAGATAAAAGCAGTTCCCGAGCCTTGGTCGAATAGCATTTTTGTTACGGGCATCGGCGTTGATTTGTCAGCTATTGATCAGCTGATACGTACAGCTGATATGCCTGAGCCTGCGAATATAGCGTCGAGCAATGTAGCGTTTATACAACTTAAGACAGCATCCGCGGAAAGCGTAGCTTCACAGATTCAATCTGTTCTTGGGACAGGTAATGGCGATTCCCAAAAGAAATCATCGGATATGCCTGTTGTTTCGCCTTCGGAAGAGGGGAATTATCTCATTGTAACCGGTAAGCCGGCACAAATAGAACGTGTAAAAAAGTATGCGGAGCAATTTGATAAGATGGCGAGACAGTTGCCTGAAGTTCTGGCTGTTAGGCCTATACAAAAGGCTTCCGCTCAGCGTATAGCCCAGATGCTTTTGGCTGTTGTTCCTCAGCTGACGAGTACAAGTGTCAAACTTGCGGATATTGATATGAGCGGAAGGGATATAAATCTTAATAAACTGTTGGCTAAAGCTTCAACTCAGCCCGGCAGGCCTGCAGTAACAATCGGAATAGATAAAACAAATAATGTTTTGATTGTCAAAGGTCGGCCGAGAGATATTAAGGAAATAGATAAGATAATCGAAAATCTTACGTCGAATATAGAAGGCGATGTTCAATTCAAAATTTATAAATTGTCTTTTGCGAGCCCCTATGAAGTTGCGCAAAATCTTGAAATGGTGTTTAACGAAGTTAAAATGCCTCAATTAAAATCTTCAAAAAATTCGAAGCGTAAAGGCAGAATTATGCCGAGCATAAAATATCGGATTCGCGCGATACCTGCGCCTTCTATGAACGCTGTTATAGTGCGTGCGGATCCGAGAGACGATGTTGTCGTGAAAGAGCTTATTAGTCAGCTTGATGTGAAGCGTCCCGGAAATGTTAAGATATTTAAGCTGAAATATGCAAGAGCAGATGCAGTTGCGAGAAATATTACGGAAGTTTTTAGCATGTCTCGTTCCAGCCGGCGCAGTGTCGGAGGCGGATTTAGTTTAAAATCGTTAATAGGGACGCAATGGCAATCGCCAGTCAAAGTTTCATTCGATCTTGCGTCTAATAGCGTTATCGTGTCGGCAGATAAAGCACAGATGTCTCAAATTGAGCAGATAATAAATACGGTTGATCAGCCTGAAGTTAGCGGCATGGATGTGTATGTATTGGCTGTTAAATCCGGTCGTGCCGAAAAGCTTGCGCCAATGATTCAACAAGTAATTCAAAGAGCGGAGAAAATGCATGCTTCTCAGCTAAGACTTAAGCCTGCTCCTCTTGTTATATCTGTCGATAAAAGGACGAATTCTCTTATAGTGGCTGGAAGTGCCCGCCAATTTCAGCAGGTTAAAAAGCTTGTGATGAAGCTTGAGGAGCTTCAGCCTTCGGGTGCTAAAAGAATATATATTGTACCGTTAAGAAATGTTGACCCTAACAGGGCAAAACAAATTTTAGAACGGATTTTGCCTCGAACTCAAAGCAGGTCAAATTTTTATATGCCTCTTCAATATAGCTTATCCGATGTGTTATTGTTTTCAGTTATCAGCCAAACAAGTCAGCCTGTCGGTGCTGTTACAACTCAGCCGACGAGCGTTCCCGTTATCAAGAGAAATCGCGAATTTTCCCCCGACAGTTCAGCCCTTAATATTTTGAAAAATATGATAGAGTCATCGTTGAAAAAGAAAGTTTCGGACGGGAAACAAGGAATATCTGATGATAAAAATAAGAGAATAGAACAAAAGAAAATCAAAAAAAGTGTAACGCAAATTAAAGATGTGCGGAGTAAAGCCGATTTTTCGAATTCATTTATGGCTGATAAATCTCGTTTTCAGTCGTTTGCAAATATAAAGTCGCTTGCAGCTCGTATAAAAGGCGATGTGGAAATTACAGCTATGCCTGAACAGGGAGCGTTGATAATATCTGCAAATGAGGATGATTATAAAGTTATAGCACAGATTCTTACATTATTGGATATGGCTGCTCCTACGCCCATCGTTAAGGTATATAAGCTTAAAAATACACAGGCTGCTTTGTTGCAGGGCATATTGAATAAGTTGTTCGCTCGCAGAAGGATGCCTCGCGGATTTCCTTCCATAAATATTACAGCTGACCCGGCAACGAATTCTTTGATTGTTTCCGCTGATTCTAATATGATTGCTGAAATTGAGCGTGTGATAAAAGAGCTTGACTCAACCGAGCAAATACCTGAAATCGAATATCGTACATTTACATTGCAAAATGCGCGAGCTAATGAAGTTGTTCCCAAAATTCAAGAGATGTTGAAACAAATTTTAGCTGGGCGAGGAATAGATGCTAAAAAGCTTCCGTTTTCTATAACAGCAGACGAACGTACGAATACAATATTGGTAACAGCTCCCAAAACATATCTCGATCAGTTTGCACGTTTAATAGCGGTTCTTGATTCCGTGCCATCATACGCTACGGTACGAATGGAAATTGTTCGACTGAAACGTGCGAACGCTGATACGTTGGGTTCGCTTTTAAATTCACTCATTGCCGCTCAGACGCCACAAAAAAGTACGAGTATCGCGGGCAGGCGTAGGCGAGGCTGGATTTCAATGCCTATATCCGAATTGTCCAAAGGGCAAGCCAAACGTTCTTTCCAGATATTAAAAAGGTTAAAATTTGCAGCGGAGAAAGAGGGCAAAGAATTCACCCTTGACCTCGAAAAGCCTATTATGTTTCTGCCTGATAATTCGAGTCAGTCAATAGCTATTTTGTCAACAGCTGAGAATATACAGGCGATAAAACAAATTATTGATTTGTTCGACCGAGTTCCGATATCCGAAGATATTAAAGTCAGAGTTTTTCCGCTTTTGCATGCAGATGCCAAAGAAGTTGCTGACAATTTGAAAAAGCTCTTTAATCAGAGCAAAACTTTGACAGAAGAACCCGGCACGGGAAGAAAGGAAGGAGTGCCAGAAAATCTTTCCGGTAGCGCCATTGTATATAATATCGCATTTGCAGCGGATGCACGAACGAATACGGTTATTGTTAGCGGCAGAGAATCCAGCATTGCTTTAGTTGATGCCTTGATAACTCAGCTTGATAGCGATAAGCCCGTTAGCTTATATCCCGTAAAAATAATGGCAATTAAAAATGCCTCTGCACTCGATATTGCAAAATTGCTTTCCGATATAATGAATAAAAGACTGGCTAGAGCTAAATCATTAGGTATAGGCAAATCAGCTGAGCGTATGCGAGTTATAATAGAAGCGGATGCACGAACGAATTCATTGTTGATAAGTGCTTCCGATGAAAATTTCAGAGAATTACAGAAAATTGTTAATGAGCTTGATTCCGCTGAAGTTGTAGGTTTTACGCCAACTCTTATAACATTAAAAAATATCAATGCGGAAGATACAGCTAAAGTTCTTCGTGATTTCTTTAAGCAACAACAACAAGCTAAAAAACAGCTTGTCAAGAATGTTCAAGTTGAACCTGCACCTGTTATTGTTGCCGATCCGACAAGTAATAGCTTATTAATCTGTGCAACAACGGAAAATCTTAACAGTGCGAAAAAATTAATAGAACGATTGGATACGATGCCCGTTGATAAGACAATGGAAGTGGCTGTCATTCCTCTTCGCAGTGCCGATGCCAATGAACTTGCACAGGCGATTATGGGAGTGCTCAATCCGTCGAAGGGGCAAAAGGGACTTAGACAATCGGTGATGCTTGAATTTTTGCGAAAAACTCCTGAAGGCTCGCAGCTTATCACACGTGCTCACAAGGATACGGTGTATGTACATGGCGAAAAAGCGAGTAATTTGCTTATAGCGCTTGGACCGGCGGATACGATTAAGCTTATCAGAGCATTGGCTGAAGAAATAGATCAAGTAGCGCCTTCTGTCAATATTCGCATTTTTGCTCTCGATAATGCTGATGCAACTCAAATGAAAAAAACAATAGAAGAATTATTCGGAATAGGCAAATCGAAAAAAGGCAGAGCCGCTACGATTACAACGGGGCAGGGGCTTGTCGGTTCAAAATTAGAGAAAGAATTGCTGAGCGTAACAGCTGACCCTCGCACTAATTCGCTTATTGTGACGGGTACAAAATCTTATCTTGACTTGATAGCGGATATGGTTAACAAGCTTGACTCGAAAGCGATTGAAGAACAGAAGACAGAAGTTATCGCTTT
>CAZKNI010000431.1:0-3807 GCA_964554055.1 uncultured Phycisphaerae bacterium
ATTATCTTGCAATGGAGAGGCAGATAGCTGCCCAGCGACATCGAGTAGAAATAGCAAGAGCTGGACATTGGCCTATTATTTCATTGGAAGCATCTTACGGTTTTCGCAGCGCACTTAATCCTTCGACGCGCCCGTCAAGTGAAGAACAAACGGAAGATGTTGGCTTTTTCGGAGTAACTGCGGATTGGCCTATTTTCGAGGGGGGCAGAATCGATGCGAAAATCAGAAAAGAGCGTGCAAAATTGGATTCATTAAGAGAACAATTTCGCAAACTCAAATTGCAGATTCAACTTGACGTGGAAACCGCTATTTTGAATATCAAGTCCGCTAAAGAAAAAGTAAAGGCTACAGAAGCATCGATTGCACAGGCAAAAGAGAGCTTGCGTATCGAACGAGAAAAATATACGGAAGGAAGAGGTTCAATCACCGACGTGCTCGACGCGCAAGATGCAATGTTGAATGCGCAAACATCTTATTATTATGCTCTTGGCGATTATAATGTTTCGATTGCCATGCTGCATTTAGCAATCGGAGAAGAAAAATGAAAACGCTGACAAAAAAAATTATCTCCATCATCATCGTGGCCTGTTTGATTATATTTGGCGTATTGCTGATAAAGCATAAGAAGCACAAGCTTGCATCAGCTGACAAATATGGACTTAAACCCGTTCCCGTATGGATTACAAAAGCTAAACTCGGAAACATAGCAAGTAAAATAGATTATCTTGCAATAGTCGAGCCAATTCGCATTGCCGATATATCTGCGAGAGTAACCGCTACCGTCGAAAAAGTTTTGTATGACGAGGGGGATTCGGTCAAAGCAAATGAGCCTCTGATTATTCTTGATTCTCGTGAAATAGAATATGAAATAGCTTCCGTACAAGCTAACATTGCAAAAGTAAATGCAGAGTTAGCTGCTAATCAGGCAATTGTAAAATCAATTAAGGATTCCGTCGAATATTGGAAACGGGAAGCAAAGCGTGATAAAATTTTAGCGGATAAAGGAGATATACCCGCTTCGCGTGCAGAAGCGACAGCTGACAAATTCAATGAGTTTACAGGAAAACTGAATTCCGCAATAAATAACTCGCGCGCACTCAAACATCTAATAGTTTCGCTCAAAAAAAAGCAATTACAATTAAATACGAGACTGAGTTATTGCAAGATTACAAGCCCATACAACGGAATCGTAACGAGAAGGTTTGTTGACCCCGGCGACCTTGCTATCGTCGGAAAAAATCTTATGATTGTCGAAGACCGAAGTCAGTTGAAACTCGGTTTCGACATTCCTCAACGCGATATTGTCAAAGTCCGAGAAGGATTGACAGTAATATTCGATATAAACGGCCATAAACGAAAAGCTAAGCTTTCGCATTTATATCCTTCTCTCGACAAAGCAAAAATGATTAGGGCGGAAGTCTTTCTCACAAAGGCTCAATCAAAAGGGCTTATTTGCGGGCAATATCTATCAATTTCGGTAATAGCTGATGAGCTGAAAAATGTAATAACGCTTCCGGCAACCTGTTTGATTGAAGGGCCCGACCGGATGAAATATGTTTTTATCGTTCAAAACAATGTGCTTATACCTCGAAAGGTAAAGGTATTGGCATCGACCGAAAAATTAATTGCGGTAGAGGGAATCAATCCGAATGTGCAAGTAGCAACGAACACATTTTTAGGCTGGGCAACTCTTTCCTCTGGCAAGAAGGTGGAGATAGAGAAATGAATCTCACGAATTTTTCCTTAAAAAACCCTTATGCTATTATCGCACTGATGCTTGTAATAGTTGCACTCGGAACATTTGCATTTTTTAGAACGCCTACAGACCTTTTTCCCGATACCGTTCCGCCACAGGTTGTTGTTATTACCGTTGAGCCCGGTGCAGCAGCGGGAGATATTGCTGACAAGATAACTCGGGTTATAGAAAAAGAGCTTAACACTATAGACGGACTGAAAAGAGTTGTAAGCACTTCACGTGACGAAGTATCCTCGATTAATGCGGAATTCTTCTATTCCAAACCTATAGGCCAAGCTGTTCAAGATGTAACGAATGCTATCGGAAGGATTCGTGCCGATTTGCCGAAAGATATCCTTGAACCGAGAATTTATCGTATCACAAATGCGACTCAGCCACTCGTTACCGTTGCTCTTTTTCCTAAAGCAGGCAGCTCTAAGAGCCTTTCGGAAATCCGTTTGCTAGCTGAAAATCAGATTATGGACGAAATCTTAACTTTGCCCGGCATTGCCGATGTAGATGTATTCGGTGGGCATTGCCCGGAAGTTAAGGTGCATTTGTATCGTGATAAAATGGCTGCCAACGGCATATCACTTGCAACGGTATTAAGCGCATTAGCTAAGCAGAACGTTGCAGCGCCGGCAGGCACGATATACTCAAAAAAGAAAGAGTATATCGTCAAGGTGCAAGGTGAATTTACAAACTTACAGCAGATACGACAATTCCCAATCGTCAGAAAATCGCAGGGATATATAAGAATTTCCGATATAGGGCAAGTGAGCTTAGATGAACAGGAACAAAGGAGTATATATCACGGGAACGGAAAAGCTGCTATCGCGATAAACGTAATGCGTCCGTATAACGGCCCGACGGTAGCTGCGATAAAAACATTTAAAAAATTTTTACTCGAACTCAAAAATCAATATCCGGATATCGATTTTGCGATTACCGACGATCAACAGCCTTTGATTGATATCAACGTTCAAGGAATGCGCAAAAGCTTGATGCAAGCGATTATATTAACGGTAATTGTGATTTTCGTATTTTTAGCTGACACTCGAGCAGGTTTAGTAGTTTCCGTAAGCATTCCCCTCGCTTTTCTAAGCAGTTTGGTAGTTTTGTGGTTTAGCCCATATACATTGAATATGGTAACTCTTTCCGGTTTGATTATTGCCGTCGGAATGGTTGTCGATGCCTCTATTGTTGTTTTAGAGAATATCTTTAGGCATTATCGCGAGATGAAAATTCCCGACGCTCTAAAAGCTTCTCGCGAGGGGGCAAATGAAGTTTCTCTGGCAATTACAGCTGGCGCGTTTACGACGGTAATCGTTTTAATACCTGTTATGTTCACAGGCGGATATACCCAACAAGTAATGAGGCCTTTGAATATGATGATTTCATCGACGCTTATCGCATCGCTTTTGGTAGCGCTTACAATAATTCCGCTGATGGCATCGAGATTGTTAGCTAAGACTCACGAGCATAGGAACTTCATAGAAAGATTATTTAGCAATACGGACAAAGGTGTATCGCTTCTGGCAAGGATGTACGTTGCGATATTGCGTAAAGCGCTGCGATGGCGAATAGCTGTTTTGTTTATCGCAATAATTTTCCTGATAGTTACGGTTAAAACCGTTCCCCCACTCATTGGCGGTGAGCTTATGCCGCCTATGGACACGGGCATAATAATTCTCGAATTTGATACTCCTACGGATTATAAATCCGCAGAAGTTGAAAAGGTGCTTAACAGAGTCGAAGATATGATACAAAAACAACCCGGCATTCAAATGATTTCATCAATTGTCGGCTCAGAGCCCGGGCAGATAAGCTTCGGTGGAGGAGGTGCCACCGCACAATCCGCCAGAATCATAATTCATATTATCGACAGGATGCACCGTAAGGAGACAATCTGGCAAATAGAAGATAAGTGGAGAAAACAACTTCGAAAAATGGAAGGAATAAAAAGTTTCAGAGTTAGCGAATACGGAGCAACTCCTCTTTCTACAACGAAAGCTCCGCTTGATATAATAATTAGCGATCCGGATTCGCGAATTGTAAGTCGTATTGCTGAT
>CAZKNI010000432.1:0-2602 GCA_964554055.1 uncultured Phycisphaerae bacterium
GCAGGACTCGAACCTGCAACCTTCGGTTCCGTAGACCGATGCTCTATCCAATTGAGCCAAGGACGCTAAAAAGATGCTAAAAAGTTTTTGTAATCTATATATAAATATGACAAACCTTGCTTTATATAATATAATTCAATTAATCTGCGAAAATCAACGATAAATTTTATATCAAACGAAATGCCACAATAAAAAGTCTTATTTATTTGACTCGCTATCTTTCTTGTCTTTATCCGAGGAATCCGAGGACTTTGCTTGTTGGCTTTCGAGTAATACATCTATCTTATCTTTCGGGAGCGAATGTATCCATTGCAAAATACGTTGATATTTCGCATCCGCTTTCGTTTTAATTGGCGTCTTAAAACTTACGGGATGCTGAAAACCTTGTTTAACCTGTGATGCAGGAAGAAGATATTGCAAGAGTAACGAAGCGGACGGCTGTTGATGATTTATTATTTCGCCTTGCTCATTTTTATAGCTATCGAGTAAATAAAAGTTTGCGTACATATCCGTCGTACTCGTTATATTAGGAATCAATTTAAATTCCGAAACGCCTCCGCCATGACATTTAATATTTGCGCATGTTCGATTCAAAAGAGGGACAATCACTCTACGAAATTCGAGCATCACAGGCGGGTCGCTGTTAATTATTATGTCATGCTGATATTTGTTACCTGTTAGCTTTTTTATTATCTGAGCTTGAACTATGCGAGAAGAATTGTTGAATTTTCTTATTTGGTCAACCGTTGTAAAAATGCCCTGCGATTTCATATCCGCAACAAATCTTTTCAGCAGATTTCTTCTAAAAGTTATTCTCAGTCCCTTTATCAGCCTATCGGTCGGAAGAAGTGCAAAGCGAATTTTTTGGACATCATCGCGCGACCATTGTTGATTTTTCGGAGGCTTAGCGGAACGGGATAATTTCATATATTTGCGTGCCCAGCTAAGAATCTCCTGAGCTTTAGCGTCGGGATTCGCAGGACTTCTTCGGACAATTTTCCGGGCAAGCTTATATGCTGATTCGTAAAGCTGACGCTCCTGAGCCCACTCGAGCAATTTGACATATTCATCTGTTTTATCCGACTCTCTTGTCTTTACATTTCTTTGTTTTTTCCTAAACTCCTTTTCAAGCTCACTTACAGAAAATATCTTATCGTCCGACGACAATATCGTCGCTTGTCCGTCCAAATCTATTATTTCACGCTGACCCGTACGATTTGTAATTATCCAACCTCTGATAAATCCTCCGTCTTCGAGTTCGACGATAACCTGTTTGTTGGAACGCGAGCGCTGAGAATACAGACAATCCGCTGTAAACAAAATGGCAATAGCAATCGAAAACCAAAATACTGTTTTTGCCATATTACACCGCCTTTCACGAAAGCTTCGAGAGCTTGAGAAAATTATCTTTCAAATCATAATAGAGTTTATCATATATTTTGTGATTTTGTCGATAAATTTTCACATTTTCAGGTATCGGGTTCATTAAATTTCGCGTTTTTATCATTTTTGCACAAGCCAAAGAAACAGACTTGTATTCTCCTATGCCAACAGCAGCTAATATAGCGGCGCCAAACGCAGCACCTGCTGTCGTATTTATCGTAACAACGGGGGCGTTATACATATCAGCTTGCATCTGCCGCCAAAATTTGCTCCTTGCACCCCCGCCGGCAAGACGAATCTGCTTTATTTTTATTCCAAGCGAACGAATGATGTCGATTTGGGTCTTCATTCCGAATGTTATTCCTTCGAGTACCGAACGGGTTACAACGTTCTTGTCTGTTCTTGTTGTCATTCCAATAAAGCATGCACGAGCATAAGGGTCGGCATACGGAGTGCGCTCTCCTGTAAGATAAGGCAAGAAAAACAATCCTTCGCAACCTATCGGAGCTTTGGCAGCTAACGAGATTAATTTTTCGTATGATATATTTTCACCGAAATGAAATGTATCCTTGAACCATTTAAGCGCGCCTCCAGCGGAAAGCATACAGCCGAAAATGCACCATTTTCCCGGAATAGCATGACACATTGTGTGTACCGTGCCGGCAGGGTCGAATTTCGGCTTATCGGCATAAGAAAATACAACTCCCGACGTGCCAATTGTAGCGGATAATACACCCGTATTTACGATTCCTGTTCCGATAGCACCCGCAGCTTGATCGCCTGCTCCCGCGACAACAGGCAATCCCGACGGCAGGCCTACGAGTTTTGCCGAATTAGATGTAAGATAACCCGTAATGTCAGGAGATTCATAACATTGCGCAAACCAATCCGGATTAAGTTCAAGTTTATCAATCAGCTGTCTATGCCATTTGCGTTTTTTGATGTCAAGCAGGAGCATACCCGAAGCATCGGAAGCATCCGTTGCATATTGGCTTGTCAATCTTAGGCGGATATAATCTTTAGGTAACAAAATATGTTTGACTTTTTTATATACGGATAACTCGTTCTCTCTAAGCCAAATAATTTTGGGGGCTGTAAATCCCGTCAAAGCTGGATTGCCAGTCATGCTAATAAGTTTTTTGCGTCCCCCAACAACCTTCTCGATATATTTACATTGTTTCGCTGTCCGCTGATCGTTCCACAGAATCGCTCTACGTAA
>CAZKNI010000433.1:0-10135 GCA_964554055.1 uncultured Phycisphaerae bacterium
TTGTTTCACGGTATAAGATTGATTTTGCATTATATATACGAACGAATCTGGGAAGTTTATATCTCATGGGGAAAAATCAAACATCCTCTTGCTTCGTTGCCCGTTACAAAACAAGTTGCTCCGGAAGATTTAGCTATCATCGAAGAAAAATTGCGAGAATTGGGATACATCGAATAAAAACATTTAAACGAAAATATAATTTTCCGAGGAGTTAAGTTATGCGCACAAGATATCAGCGCCTTATCAAATCGTTTGGCATAACTGTTAGCTTGATTTTGTCAATGTGTCTTATTGCTTCGGCTTCCGCTCAAAAATTGGAGCCGCCAAAAGCCAAAATAATTCCTAAAATAGCACACCCGGGAGACACGGTTAAACTCGTCATATCAATTCCTCTAAGCTCGAACTTACACATTTACAGCGCAAAAGCAAAATCGCCTTATTTCGCTACACGAGCTGAAATCAAAGAACAAGGTCCTATAATATGGCAAAGTTCGCCTATATTTCCCAAAGCATCTATTTTAAACATATTGGGAGAAGATATAGAAGTCATTTCACCCGATAAAAATAACTCTGTTAATATCATATTTGAGGGAAGAGTTAAGCCTTCCGCTAATGCAGGCAAATATAGGATATCAGCTGTTCTGACATATCAGGCATGCTCGGAAAATTCCTGCCTTCAACCTATTATAAATAAAGAAGTTATAGCGAATCTCGTTGTAAAGCTTCAAAAAGCCTCTGTTGGCGAGTCAAAATCCGAAAGCATAAAAGATATAAAAATACAAATTTTTCATTATTCCTTGAACCTTTCCAAAACAAATTTGTTGCTTGCGTTGTCAATCGCTTTTTTAGCGGGCTTAATTTTAAATATAATGCCTTGTGTGTTGCCGATTATTCCCCTTAAAATTCTACAACTTGTCGATCAAGCCAAAAGAGAGCAACGTTCAGCTGTTGCTTTATCCCTTATGTTCAGCATAGGAATCATCGCTTTTTTCCTTGTAATAGGCATTTTCGCTGTAATTTTACAAAATAGTTTTTCCTGGGGCATGCAATTTCAAAATACCGGTTTTGTGTTTGCGATGATTCTCCTTTTGCTCTGGCTTAGCTTGGGAATGTTCAGCGTTTTTGAAATCGGTTTGCCGGGTTTTATCGTAAACAAGCCAATAATGAAAAGCGGCTATCCGGGAGCATTTTTGATGGGTTTTTTAGGCGGAATCCTATCAACGCCGTGTAGCTTCGGAATATTGGGAGCAGCTATCGCATGGGCACAATTGCAATCATCGCCTATTACATTAATCACATTCTTTATGATTGGCTTGGGAATGGCATTACCTTATATTATTCTTAGCGGCATACCCTCTCTCGCACAAAAAATTCCCCAAACAGGCAGATGGACAGAATTGTTTAAACAGAGTATGGGATTTCTGCTGTTAGGGGTTGTTGCATTTCTAATAAATGCTCTGCCTAAAGATACTCTGTTTTGGTTTTTATTGTATTTTGTTTTCTTCAGCTTTATTATTTGGCTTTGGGGCTATGTTTTGCGTTATAGCAAGGGGTTTTGGGCTAATTTTATAAAAATTACAGCTATTCTTTCACTCATTTATACCGGAGCAGCCTTATTTGAATCGTCTGAAGGCAAATCAGCTAAAATTGCAACATCCGAAGCGAAAACTTTCAACGAAACTCTTCTCTCGCAGACATTAGCTAAAGGAAAATTCGTAGCTGTCAAATTTACAGCTGACTGGTGCATCAGCTGTAAATTTGTTGAATCGAGAGTATATCACAATTCGAAGGTGCAAGAGCTTATCAGACGGGGCATTTTAATTGTACTTAAAGCGGATTTAACAAGGAAAAATGAATTTGCTTTGAAAAAGCTAAAAGAATGGACAGGCCAAACAGGCGTACCGTTTACCGTTTTATTTTATCCTAACGGACAAAAGAAATTATTTCCCGGAAAATTTTCGCCCGATGACCTTATTAAGGCAATTACGGATTATAGAACATCTAATTCTGAAAATAGCAATTGACTCGAACATTTACAGGCATCTTCGAAACGATATAACTCTTTAATTTTCAAGCTGTTTCGTTGTTTTTAAGGCTTATTCCCGAGGAATGATTTGCGCCGTCACAGCGTTTTTCGCCGCGAGCGAGAACAGGCTGAAGAGATTGATGATTGTTGATTGAAGATTGATGATTGATTCGTATTGCAGCGTTACGCGTTCCAATAAAGTTGCTTATTGCATCATGCCTCAACGCGAAAGCGCAAAATCGGGCGTGCCCGTGCCTGCGAGAAATGTTTCGTTATTTTTCAAGGCTTATTTCCGGGAAATGATTTTCGCTGTCGCAGCGTCTTTCGTCGCGAGCGAAATCGAGCTGTGCCTGTCACACCTAAAAAATCAGCTGAATTTTAAATGTGTGAGAAAGACAAATTAGCTGCAAAAGATGCCAGCTTTTCCCATATTAACATTGACGCAAAATCCAATTAGGACATAACATCTATATCCGCTTGTTTTTCGAAATTTAGCTGAAGCTTTTTACGATTTCTTTTTCTTTATGCCAACAAGCCCCATACCTGCAATGACAAATAGCATTGTTATAGGCTCGGGAACAGCTTGTCCTTCAAAGATCTGGATGCTGGCAGGGTCAACGGAGTCGTCATCCAAATCGTCCGTTCCGACAAGCAAAAAATCGGATGCAGGCAAAGAGCCAACATAAAATCCTCCGCGAGTTTCTCCTTCTGCTATAGCCTGTGAAATATCTTCGAATACATAAATACTTGCATCACTGTCATAATAATACTCGAGGAAATATCCCATCAGATTGTCAGATTGGCTAAACGAAGTATAATAAAATGGCAGGCCGGTAAATTCTTCCCATGTTGTCGTCGTATAATATTCACTCTCGTTGGGGGCTTCGGGCCCTCCGCCATAAGCGCCCATAATTCTATCGTCCCAGCTCAAAGAGGTAACGATTGACGGCTCTGCATTCCACATCAGATTTTGTTCCTCGTCAACCCAGCGATTTGCATTGTTTTCGGAGTTGTTGCTTACTAAAATGGCAATAATCGATACTCCTGTTCCAAGAGGGTTATGAACGGTATATTCGAGATTTCCGTATTCATCTACCGATTCGCTGACATAAGGGCTAATTACGAGCCACGCAAATGCGCTTTGCCCTAAAACCAAAATAGCAAACAGAACAGCAATTACAGATGTGCATAATGTTCTTCTACTCATAGCTCTCGTCTCCTTTCAGGCATAGCTAAACAGCTATCACATTATAATAACAAATTCCCAAATGAATTTAATTAAAACTCATTACGAGTTGATATTATGTCCTATAATAACAGATAATTGCTATTTTGTCAATAATATTTGATATTTTTGTGCTATATGCGCATAATTACACATAATTAACATTTGTCGGAAATTTAGACGCAACAAAAAATATAATAAACATTTAAGGAACAAACGAGATGATAAAAGTCGGAATAATCGGAGCAAGCGGATACACGGGCGAAGAAGCTATTAATATCCTGCTCAGGCATAAATATGCGGAAATAACAGCTCTAACCGCTCTGCCTGAAGAGTGCGGACAGCTCGGAGATATTTTTCCCTCTCTGAAAAGCAGAATAAATATCGCTATCGAGCCTCTTGATATGCCAACTTTCACAAAAAAAGTCGATATCGTACTTTGCTGTTTGCCTCATAAGATTTCGATGGGGTTCGTGCCGAAATTACTCGGTGCCGGCTTGAAAGTCATCGATTTTAGTGCTGATTATCGATTAAAGGACCCTGCTATATATGAGAAATATTACGTCAAGCATACCGATAAAAATAATATTTCTCATGCTGCTTTTGGATTGCCCGAATTGTTCCGAGAAAAAATCAAAAATGCTAAGCTCGTTGCAAATCCGGGCTGTTATCCGACCGGAGCATCGCTTGCTATTGCGCCTCTTCTAGCGGAAGGAATTATCGAAACGGAAAACATTATTGTAAGCTCCGTTACGGGTGCCTCCGGTGCGGGGCGAAAGCCTCAACTTGCGTTTCATTTTCCCGAAATGAACGAAAATCTTTTTCCATATGCCGTTGGCGGAACGCATCGACATAGCCCCGAAATCAATCAAATATGCTCCGAAATTGCTAAGCAAGACGTGTCCGTATTATTTCAGCCACACGTCGGCTCGTTCGATCGCGGAATATTAAGCTCCGTATATTGCAAGCCCAAAACGAAAATAGACAACAAAACTTTACTTGAATTATATGGACGATTTTACGATTCGGAGCCTTTCGTGAGAGTTCTTGGGCGTCCTCCGACAGTAAAAGCTGTCGCACATAAAAATTTCTGTGATGTATTTCCGGTAATATCTGATGACGGAAAAACAATCATTGCGTTCTCAGCTATCGACAATCTAATAAAAGGTGCCTCGGGACAAGCTATTCAAAATATGAATATAATTTGTGAATTGGACGAGACGGAAGGATTGTTACAATAATATATTATGAATGATATGAATAAGACAATAACAGCTCCTCTCGGATTTCGAGCTGCAGGTGTCAGCTGCGGCTTAAAAGAATCCTCGAAACCTGATTTAGCACTTTTAGTCTGTGATGTAATGGCTTGCTCAGCGGGATGTTTTACGACAAACCGTTTCAGGGCGGCTCCTGTCGAAATATCATTAAAACATATTGCAAATGGCTACTCTCGAGCAATTGTCGTGAACTCGGGAAATGCAAATGCATGTACGGGTCAGCGAGGAATAGAAGATGCATCGGATATGGCTAAAATGCTTGCAACCAAACTGAATATAGATGATAGCGATGTCCTTGTTGCCAGCACAGGCGTTATAGGTCAACAGCTTGATATGCTAAAAATCTCAACGGGAATAAATCAAGCATTCGAAAAGCTGAGTTCGGACAAGTCAGCGGGATTGGCATTTTCGCAGGCAATTCTGACAACAGATACAAAAATCAAAACAGCTTATACGGAGTTTCACTTGCCCGATGAAGCAGGCACAATCAAGATAGCAGGCTCAGCTAAGGGTTCGGGAATGATTTCTCCAAATATGGCTACAATGCTTGCATTTATTACGACAGATGCCAAAATAGCTCCTTCCGAGCTGCGAAAACTTATACGTCAAGCTGTCGATAAAACCTTCAATCGTATAACGGTCGATGCCCAAATGAGCACAAACGACAGCGTTTATATCCTTGCAAGCGGATTAGCCTGCGAAAACGAGCTAACATCGAAACAATTGCAAATATTTGGCGGATATCTCACCGAGATTTGCAAGCAACTTGCTATTGCTATTGTGCGAGACGGAGAAGGGGCAACAAAAACATTTCATATAACCGTTGAAGGTGCAAAATCGTCTGAGGACGGACATAAAATCGCAAGAGCTGTCGCTGACAGCTTGCTCGTAAAGACAGCTATTCACGGCGGCGACCCGAACTGGGGCAGGATAATTTCAGCTGCCGGCGCGTGCAATATCTCGTTCGACCCGAACAAGCTGATTTGTATAATAGGCGATGAAATTGTTTTTGAAAGAGGTGTGCCCGCTAAATTCGATACCGAAAAACTTAAAAATATCATGAGGCAAGACGATATCGACATAATATTAAAACTTGCTGAAGGAACAGAAACCGAAACGGTGCATACTTGCGACCTATCCAAAGAATACATAGACATCAATGCTTTCTATCATACTTAATCTTTTATTCGCATTATGTTGCGTGATTTCACATCATAAACATTTTCGTTGTTGTTAGCTTTTCAATTTGTGTTATTTGTTTCCCGCATTATAAAAAAGTTTTACTGGAAAATCGCAAAAGATTTAATATAATTACATTTACCCTCATAGCGGGTATTCAAAAAGCAAATAAATAAGATTTTTATACACCTATATCTGTTTTTCAGCGTATAAAACAATTGAAACACGAAAAATATTTTAAAATTAGGTAATCCGATGAACTCGATTTCAGATTTACAACTCAAGCCTCTTAGAATAGCTGTCATCGGCACCTATGTTCCCCGACAGTGCGGAATTGCCACATTTACATCCGATTTGTGTAATTCCTTGCTTAATAAGACAATACAAAACAATGGCGATATATTTGTTATTGCGATGGACGATATTCCGCAGGGATATAATTATCCGGAACTCGTTAAATTGGAAATTCGAGCTGATATGGCGCGGGATTATCGACGAGCAGCTGATTACATCAACATATCGCCCGCTGATGTTGTTATTATCCAGCACGAATTCGGGATTTATGGCGGCGAAGCAGGAAATTATCTCAATACTCTCCTGCAACAGTTGCGAAAACCGGTAATTACAACGCTTCACACAATTCTTGATAATCCGTTACCGGAATATCGCAATTCGATGGACAAGATAATAAAATATTCCGAGCGTCTCGTCGTAATGAGTCATCGCGGAATCGATATGCTAAACAATACATACGATGTTCCGCGAGAAAAAGTTGCTTTTATTCCTCACGGAATTCCGGATGTTCCGTTTATCGACCCGAATTTTCACAAAGACGAATTTAATGTAGCTGGCAGACGAGTAATTCTGACGTTTGGTCTGCTCTCGCCGGGCAAGGGAATCGAAAATATGATTAACGCTTTGCCCGCGATAGCTAAGAAATTTCCCGATGTTGTGTATATTATATTGGGAGCTACACACCCTGCCGTTAAAAGACGTTATGGCGAAGAATACAGAAATAGCTTGAAAAAGCTCGCGAAAGAGCTTGGCGTAACGGACAATGTTATGTTTGTAAATAAGTTCGTCGAGCTTGACGAACTATGTAAGTATATCGCATCTGCAGACGTATATATTACGCCTTATCCCAACAAAGAACAAATAACGTCCGGAACTCTTGCATACGCAGTTGGCGCGGGAAAAGCTGTCGTTTCAACTCCTTATTGGTATGCTGAAGAACTTTTGGCAGACGGACGAGGAAGCCTCGTCGATTTCAACAATCACACTCAGATGGCACAAGCGATTATACATCTGTTCGAGGATGAAGTTACCCGACATGCTATGAGAAAAAAGGCATATTTATATGCTCGCAATATGACATGGGAAAATGTCGCAAAAGAATATATTAAACTTGCATATCAAGTAATCGAGCATCGACACGAAAGGCCTAAACCGATATATCAGCCTCGACGATATGATCAACGTTCAAGTGAGCTACCGGAAATAAATTTGCAACATCTGCAAGTTTTGACTGATCATGTCGGACTATTTCAACACGCACGATACACGATTCCCTTTAGAGAACACGGATATTGTACCGATGACGTTGCAAGAGGACTCGTATTTTGCGCTATGCATTGGCTGCTTTACGAAGACAGTGCAATTCTTAGAATCATACACACATATTTGAGTTTTCTGCTGGATGCATATAATCCAGCCAGCAAACGATTCAGAAATTTTTTGAGCTATAATCTCGATTGGCTCGATGAAGAAGGCACGGAAGACTCGCATGGTCGAGCTTTGTGGGGTCTTGGCTCAATCGTAGCTAACGCACCTAATCATTCGATTTTGGCATTGTCGAGCAGGCTTTTCTTAAATGCTCTTCCGACAGCACTTGAATTTTCTCATCCTCGCGCTATTGCCTTTTCGCTTATCGGGATGCATTATTATCTGCGGAGATTCAACGTCGATACCGAAGTCAGGCGCATTCGAGAAACGCTTGCAAGGGAGCTTATGGAATTTTATAGTCAACATCAAAGCGAAAATTGGAAATGGTGCACCGAAAGCTTGACTTATGCAAACGCTCGTATTCCTCAAGCGCTAATTATGTCGGGGCAATGGATTCCCGATAACGAAATGGTGCAAACAGGCCTCGAATCTCTTCGTTGGCTTTTGGAGATGCAAACAGGAGAGCAAGGTCAACTTTCTCTTGTCGGAAATCAAGGATGGTGGCCCAAAGGAGGCAATAAAGCTCGGTTCGATCAACAGCCTATAGATGCGACCGCTCTTGTCCAGGCATGTATCGATGCGTATAATTTAACAGGAGAACAATTTTGGTCTCAGCAGGCTCGTAGGTGTTTTGAATGGTTTTTGGGAAGAAATGATTTGAATCTTCCGATATACGATTTCATAACGGGAGGCTGTCGAGATGGCTTACACAGTACGGGTGTAAACGAAAATCAGGGTGCCGAGTCGACTCTTTCTTGGCTTATCGCTTTGACTGCAATGTATTTGCTGAACAAGCAAATCGAACAGACGAAGGAAGAGGTTCCCGGGCACGATATACAAGCTTCGAGGTAGCTTTCCCCTGCCAAACATCAATCCAGTGCAAAATCTTCGAATTATGATAACAGTGTAAGAATTGATAATGAGTTTCGGTAAAAAATCAAAGATAATTTTAATTTCGCCGATAATATAATAATAGAATTAGGAGAGAATTATTATGATGAACGCTGACCCGATTGTATTGATTTCGAGCTATCCGCCTCGGCATTGCGGAATAGCGACTTTTTGTGAGGAGGCAAGGGAATTCATCCAAAAGCGTTTTCCTCATCGTCCGGTGTATGTAATCAGCCATACGGACGGGCAGGGGCAGGGTGTTTTTCCTATTATCGACATGAATAAACGTGCTTGGTGGAAAAAAGTCGCTGAAAAAATCGAAGAGCTTCATCCCTATGCTGTACATATCCAGCATGAGTATGGCCTGTATGAATATCGCGATTCGAGAGGGAGAGGAGATGCCAACGAAGGTTTTCTCGACCTGCTCGATGCTATCAACGATTGGCCTATTGTTGTTGAGCCTCACACGATTCACGGAAGATACCGCGAGAGTGAAGCGGAATTTATATATGATATGATTGAACGAACAGATGTTGTTCTGTTCAAATGTCATTATCAGAAATGGCGACTCGAATGGAATTTTTTGTCGAGAGGCTGGCAGGTGCCCAAAAACATAATGATTGTTCCTCACGGGGCAAGACCTGACAAACGTTGGCCTCTTTCGGAAATTTCGAAGTTAAGAACAGAGCTTGGCCTCGATGAAAAGATTCCCCCAAATCATCATATTGTAGGGTTGATAGGCTGGATTCAGTCTAACAAACGATGGGATATTCTCACGAACATTTGGCCTGAAATTGCTCGGGAAGTCAAAGAGCGTACGGGGCAAGATTGGGATTTGTTAGCAGCTGGCACTTGGAGAGACCCTAATCATCTGCCGGATTATGAAAAATACAAGCAACAAATCGAGTTGCTCGAAAAGCAAAAGATGGCTTGCTATTATGAATTTGTTCCGCGGGGTGACATATATTATAAAGTGATGGCGATTTGTGATTTTATCGTATTGCCTTCGATTGACGAAACGCAATCGGGAACGCTTGCGAGAATTATTGCTTTGAACAAGCCGTTTATTACGACAGCTCCTATGGAAGGCTTGACAGCACAGACACTCGAAAGTCAGGGGGGACTGCTGTTTACGAACAAGAAAATGCTTAAGCAACAGGTAATACGAATGGCTACCGATGAAAATCTCAGAGTAACGCTGGGCAACAATCTCAAACGTTATCTTGAAGAAGAAGTTTCGTGGGAAATCGTTGCCGACCAATATGCACAAGCTTATGAGCTTGCCAGAGAAGCAAAGCATGCTAATGAAAAAGTAGAGTTGCCCCTCGAATTTTGAGAGGAAAACACAAAACATCTGTAATGTTCGCAGAGGGCTTAAGAGCTGATAGGCTTGTCGCTGGCGAAGTTTTCGTCAGCGACAAGCCTATTTTAATAATCTCATCAAATAAGCGATTTTTGTAATCGTAGCGTCTTTCATTGCGAGCGGAGCTGAAGGCGAAGCGCAGCAATCTAATTTTTTCCGCAGGGGGCACGGGAAACAATTTTCGCCGTCGCAGCGTTACGCGTTCCAATAAAGTTACTCATTGCATCATGCCTCAACGCGCGGGCACAGCCCGTTCTCGCTCGCGACGAAAGATACAGCGACAGCGAAAATCATTCCCCACGAATGAACTCAAAAACAAAATGAATCACATTTCGCGGGCACAGCCCGTTCTCGCTCGCGACGAAAGATGCAGCGACAGCGAAAATCATTCCCCACGAATGAACTCAAAAACAAAATGAATCACATTTCGCGGGCACAGCCCGTTCTCGCGC
>CAZKNI010000434.1:0-4914 GCA_964554055.1 uncultured Phycisphaerae bacterium
GCTGATGAACTTCTGGCAATGTCTGAGACAAAATCGCATAATCAAAGCTTTTATCGGGAAAATCAGGCAATCCTTCGTCTATATTATGATGAATCACTGTTACTCCGCGCCTGACACATTCTAAAATACGTTCTTGAACAATTTCCAATCCTCGACCCTCGATATCCGCTTTTTCCGTAAGCAATTGAAGCAACTCTCCCCTTCCGCAGCCCAAATCAAGCACTTTACTTCCGGGCGTAATAAGTTCTTCGATTACAGGATATTCATATCGGCTTTTACTCATTCGTTGATCTTCTTCGTTAAGCTCATTTATCCGCAAAATCGTTTTACCCGTTTTAAGCTTCCTATAACACGAATCCAAAAATCCGCTTATCAATTCACCTAAAACTTCAGGTTCTAACAAAAATGCATCATGTCCATAAGGCGATTCAATATTGCAATATGTTACATCTTTATCAACCGAAAGCAGCGCCTGCACCATTTGTTGAGATTGTTCGGGAGGAAACAGCCAATCACTCGTAAAACTCGCTATCAAAAATCTACTCTTTGTCTTGGCAAACGCCTGCTCAAGCGAACCGAATTTATCCGCCAAATCGAAATAATCCATCGCTTTGCTTATATACAAATAGCTATTGGGGTCAAACCTTTCTACAAACCTTCTGCCCTGATAATCCAGATATGTCTCGACTGAAAATTCACTCTGGAAATCATAACGATAATTTGCGCTATTCCTAAGCGATCTGCCAAACTTGTTATGCATCGACTGTTCCGAAAGATACGTTATATGGCCTATCATCCGAGCAATCGATAATCCGCGCGCGGGAATCCGCTTATCATAATATTGCCCGTCATTGAAATCCGGATCCGCCAATATAGCGTTTCTGCCAACAGCATTGAACGCTATCGCCTGTGCGGAAAGCCTAGCTGTCGTCGCTATTGGCAAAGCAGCTTCTACAATATCGGGAAATCTGACAGCCCATTCCAATACCTGCATTCCCCCCATCGACCCGCCAACGACCGCTAAAAGTCTATTTATTCCAAGATAATCAAGCAATGCTTTCTGAACCTTGACCATATCCCATATCGTTATCACCGGAAAGTCAAGCCCCCAATATCTATTCGTCTCGGGATTTATCGACCCGGGACCCGTCGTACCTTTACACCCGCCTAACACATTTGAGCAAATCACAAAATATTTGTCTGTGTCAATCCCCTTTCCCGAGCCAACCATATTGTCCCACCAGCCGGGCTTCTTATCCCCGGAACTGTGATAGCCAGCTACATGTGCATCACCGGAAAGAGCATGACATATCAATATCACATTATCTTTATCTTCGTTCAACTCGCCATAAGTCTCATACGCAACACGAACAGACTTTAACTCCCTTCCACAATCAAGCACAAGAGGCTTTTCCGGATTAAATAATTCAGCATATTGCGTCTTGACGATTTTAACGGAACCATTTTCCACTTTCTAAGCCTCCTACGACAACGCAAAACTCAAAGCTCTATCGATATCCGCAATTATATCTTCTATATCCTCTGTTCCGACAGAAATGCGAATAAAATCTTCGCTAACGCCTGCAGCTAATCTTTCTTGCTCGCTAAGCTGCTGATGAGTTGTACTCGCAGGATGAATTACAAGAGTTTTGCTATCTCCTATATTAGCCAAATGAGAGCACAACTCGACTGACTCGATAAATTTAATGCCAGCTTGATAGCCCCCCTTGATTCCAAACCCGAATACGGAACCAAATCCACCTTGGAGATACTTTTTCGCATTAGAGTGCGACGGATGACTCTCAAGACCTACATAATTAACCCAATTTATACGATTATCATGTTCAAGCCAACGGGCCAATTTCAAAGCATTATCACAATGTTTAGGCATACGAAGATGAAGGGTTTCAAGCCCCTGCAACAAAAGCCAAGCGTTGAACGGCGATATACATCCGCCAATATCACGCAATATTTGTGTACGCGCCTTTACAATATACGCAAGACTCCCAAATCGCTCAGAATATCTAATGCCATGATAGCTTGCATCAGGCTCAACAAGTTCGGGAAATTTTCCGTTATCCCAATTAAAATTTCCGCTGTCAACAATAGCTCCCCCGATTGCTGTCCCGTGTCCGCCTATAAATTTAGTACAGCTATAAACAGCGACATCTATTCCATATTGAAACGGACGAAATATTATAGGCGTCAAAACCGTATTATCGCATATCACCGGAATGCCCGCATCATGCGCTATCCGAACGATAGCTTCGAAATCAGGCACATCATTCTTAGGATTACTCACACTTTCTATATAGATAAGCCTTGTATTGTCCTTTATTGCCGATTGAAATTGTTCAGGTCGAGTTACATCGACAAAGCTAACCTCAATCCCAAGCCTGTTAAAAGTATGAGAAAATAAAGTAACCGTTCCCCCATACAATGCACTTGCCGCTACAATATGCTGACCCGAAGACGTTATATTCAAAACAGCTGCTGTTATTGCCGCCATTCCCGAACTAAATGCCAATGCTCCGACTCCCTCGTCAAGCGCAGTCAATCTTGCCTCAAGAACATCGGTTGTCGGATTACCTATACGCGTATATATTTGCCCAAATTCTTCAAGGGCAAAGAGCTTAGCTGCGTGTTCCGCATCTCTAAACACATAACTTGTTGTCTGAGCTATCGGAACAACCCGTTCACCCTCTGCGCCAGGCTTCTGTCCAGCATGAATTGCTTTTGTCCCCATACCCAGCTGCTTTTTATCTTCATTACTCATCATGTTCTCCTACGAAAAAATTACTCTTCGTGCCTTTCAATTTTAAACTCCGCATTTTTACATTAATATCAACAGCAACTAAACAAACGGAAATTTAATATATTGAAAAAACGTTCACTCGTCAAGCGCAAATAAAAACGTAATTTAGAATAATCAGCAGAAAAACAGAATTCACAAAGAAATTATTATTACATCTTCGTCGTTCAGCTGTCCTTGCAGCATTTTGACAATTTGAATCTCGGAAAATTGAGTTTCCCAAAGGCGAGTTTCTATTGCTCCTAACTGAGCATCACTGATTATCATCAACTTGTCTGTTTTATGAGGATAATTAATCAATGCCCAATCAACAAGTGCGTTGCTATCATTTGCATTAAAAACAAGAACAAAACAGCTATCATTTTTATCTTCATTCGTTAGCCTTGCACAAATAACCCCGCTAACACGCAAAAAATCAATCAAATCGCTATTTACAGGCTTATAATCTTCACCCAATATCTTTTTACCTATATGCAAAGCGAGAAATTGCTCATCTCCTCCGACAAGCTTTGACATCTTTATCAAATCTCTTCTTTCGCAGTGAGACGACGTGCTTCGCCCGTTATCTTTTATTTGCGCTCTTGCCCTTTGAACTTTTCGACTTTTGTGATTTGATTTCTCAAAATTGACATTATCCTCCGATTCGAACGACTCATCCGAACTCTTTTTATGATTTTCCAGCCAAGACCGGAGATTTTCAATCCATTGTTCCATCGATTGTGCTGAATCCGTACGTAACTGTTGACGTGCAATCATCTCGGAAACAACAGACGTCTCCGAAACGAAACATCCGAAATACGATAACTCAATATTTAAATGTTCCTTTGCCGTTTTAGCTAATCTTTCGTAAATTCCTTTTGCCGTTTCCGAAGAATCGGCATCGGAAACAAACACGCCAATAGATACATTATTAGCACGCAAAGATACATCCTTTATTGCCTGATAGGATGATATTATTTGCTCCCGTTGCGTATTTGTTATCACACATACAGAATCAACACATTCAACAAGCACTTGAAAATAACCGTTAAACTCGGGCCCATACATCAACAATAAATAATCCAGCGACTTCGCCTGTTTATCGAGACACTCCAGAACATCAGCTTTTCCGTTCCCGTCCGCTTTACTGCTATGCAAAACCCGAATCGATTCTTCCAAATACTCCTGCTTATTTGATTTTCTCTCTGTTTCTTTATTGTCAACCTTTCGATATATATTCAGCTGAGCATTCCACGACTGTAAATTAAGTACGCCTACCTTCTTATCCGCTTTAACAAGAGATTTCGCGAACTCGCGAATTGACCCAACAGCATGCCACCTCAAATGAGAACAAATTACTCCAATTAACTTTACATTTGAGTCGCCATGAGACAAATCTCGTTTAATTTCCGAAAAATAAGACGGATCAGTCATTTCGGGCTGATCCGTCCGTTGCGGTGTCGGTGGGTAAGGATGGCTCACCTGCTCTGCTTTCGGATTAGAATGAGAATCCATATCCGAAAGGAAAAAATGAGCGATATTCGATATTCGATTATTATCAAATTCCGGCTGATTCGTATTCACCGGCTTGCTTCCTTCTCTTTAGATTCGATGATGTTAATTATTCAACTTCCAAGACCGAATTCAACTCGCCAAACGGATTGCTCTCTACATAATTATTGTACGGGTCATGCTGCCAAACGCCATCTACGACATACCTATATTGATATCGACCTTTATCAAGTGGCAACAACAATTCCCAATCGCCATCGAAGCCATCTACTCTCTTCATCAATGTATCATCGGGCGACCAGTTATTAAAATCGCCAGCAACAGCAACCTTTTTCGCTTCGGGAAATTTAGCTAAGAATTTTACACCTTCAGGCGTCTGAGTTACACCGTATATCATTTCAAGCTTTTTCTCTGTCGATGCTCTCTGATACGCCTTAGGCTCACTTCCTAATACCTGCGTCGACTCCTCAAGCAACTTAGCTGCTCGTTGAGCTAATTCTTCAACCTGTGAGGAAATATCAATCGTTTCCGTTTCTTTTATTCCTGTTTCCACAGACTCAAACAGAGATATAACTTCATCCGCCAAACTCGAAAAATCCTTAAAACCCGTA
>CAZKNI010000435.1:0-2511 GCA_964554055.1 uncultured Phycisphaerae bacterium
TGTTGACCGTTTCCGCTAACAGCTAACAAATCTCGTCATCGCAAGCAAGAACGAGTTATATTCGTCATTACGAGGAGCGAAGCGCATAAACAGGCTGTGCCTGCGTCATTGCGAGGAGCGAATTCCGACGACTGTCGGAAAGCAATCTCTTTTTTTCTTCGCGAGGCAGGGAACACGAAAGAATTTAAAAACTGATAGGCTTGTCGCAGACGAAGCTTCGTCAGCGACAAGCCTATTCCTAATAATCGCAACAAACAAGCGATTTTCGCTGCTGCCGATTCGCAACGCAATGCTAAATATATAAGCATATTAGAATATTCGAATATGCTTATATATTTCATTTTTCGATTTTAATAAAAATGCGACAATTTGCAATTTCCGCTCCCGCATCATCTTTCCTTGCGGGCAAAAGCGAGTTACATCCAACATTGCGAGCGAGTCAAACTCTAAAACCGAAAGACGCAAACTCCGTCATTGCAAGTCCCGATGAAGTCGGGACGTGGCAATCTCTCTTCTTTCAATTATCGCTCTCAACATATCTAATAACGCTTTTTCGATAAGCAGTCATACAATCCAAACAACAGATAAACATTTTATCATTATTTGTTTAACTCAATATATAATTTTGACGATTTATTTTCTGAACCCTAATGTTAAAATAGATAAAACAGGTAAAACGGGCAAGCCAAAACGCCGATGGACAAATACCTATAATGTTGTAAAAGAGTTATGGAAAGGGACATATATGACAGCTACATTACTCGAAAATGCATTGAACAGAAGAATCGGGAAATTTGTCAATAATTACACAACTAATGAAATAGACATGACTTATGAAACACGACGCGCTTTTCCTCGCTATCCGATGACAGAGCCTGTCGATGTAATGATAGATTCTTATCAATCGCCGGCAGAAATTTTTCAGGCGACGGGTCGAGACATAAGCCTCGGAGGACTCGGACTTTATACACATCGTCCGATACCTGCCGGCACGGAACTCATCATTAGCGTTGATAACGGCAGAGAACGACTGCTCACAAAAGCAAAAGCTGTCCACAGCACACTTTCAGTAGGCTTATTCAAGATAGGCGTCGAATTCAAAATATAATACACGAAACGATAACAATCAAAAATCGATTCGCTCGGGTTTACGGAATTGTTTCTATTTTGCTCAAGTTTGGCTTTAGCATATCGAACACTTTAGCTACATCCTCATTGCGCAGCCTAATGCATCCTTTACTCATAAACCTGCCAATACTTTCAGGCTCATTTGTTCCGTGAATTCCAAATCCGGTTCTTCCGACAGCTTGACCCGATATGCCCCTAAGCCTTATCCAATATCCGCCCGTCGGATTATCGGGGTCATCGGGGGCATAAGTCTTTCCCGTATCAGGATCGCAATATACCGGCTTAAAGACTTTATCAGAAACAAGCCAAACCCCGGCAGGAGTCTTGCCATTTTTTCCGAGTCCAACTCGATAACCCCCTATTATCGTATCTTGCAAATAAAGATATAACATCAGCTTATGCATTATCACTTTTCCGTGTATAGGGCCAAAAACAATTTTTATCTTCTGCCCCGCCCTAAGCCTGCGAGGATTCGCAATATGATTTATCCGACAAATCAGCTTATACGGAACTTTACATTTTTTAGCAATTCTTGTCATTACATCGCCACGTTTAACCCGATACCAGCTCGCTAACGAATCGCTGTCATAAACATATTCCGACAATATCGTTTTGGCTCCGATTTTAATCGCCTTCGATATCAACGCATCATCGGCAAAGCCTAATCGACCTCTAATAGATTCATTCAATAAGTTTCTCGCTTGAATCATCTTATGTTCTCGCACAAGTCTATCGACTTGACGGAGAATCTGATTCGTTTTATCCGCAGAATTCGATTTCGAATTTGATAGCCCCTTCTGTGTCAGCTCCGGCTGAGATGCAGCTAACAGCGGCAATCGCTTTGCTCGCTTGATATCAATTCCCTTCATATCAAGAGGAATGACAACATTAGGCCTAATTTTGGCAGCTATTTCATTGCCGATATATTGTAAGTCTTCGTGCTTATTCCTATATTTATCGACCTGATTGTTTGAACTTCGAAAATCCTCATTTGTTCGAGGAAGGACATAATCGAGATAATGATAAGCTACAAGACAGCCAAGCAATACAAGAAACAAATTACGCAAAAACTTACTCGAACTCTTTCGCTTTTTTTTAGACCTGTACGGAAATATTATAGACATCTTGCATCCGTGCTATAAATTAAGATTTTATCAAAAGATTGCACACTCGAATTAACTTTTCGCTTATTATAATTCGAATCGCTACAAACTCAAGCAAGAAAGAGAGGAAACGAAAAATATTTATCAGATATCTTTGATATCGCTTAATATCGTTTGAAGTATCACTCTCCATTTTTTGTAATTACATACACTGCTTGTTCCGCCAATAAATTGTCCCAACAGCAAATCTGCTTGCCTCGACCGTCAAGAGCTACCTTTG
>CAZKNI010000436.1:0-4383 GCA_964554055.1 uncultured Phycisphaerae bacterium
TTTAGGAGATACCAAAATGGCAGTAACAATGTATTACGAAGCGGATGCGGATTTGAACGTCCTCAAAGGAAAAACCGTAGGCGTTATAGGTTACGGTTCACAAGGTCATGCCCATAGCCAAAACCTTCGCGATAGCGGAATCAATGTCATCGTTTCCGAGCTTCCGGGTACAGCTAATTACGAGCTTGCGGAAAAACACGGATTTAAACCCGTATCTGCCGCTGAACTTACGAAACAAGCTGATTTGATAATCATTACCGTTCCCGATGAAGTTCAGCCGATTGTTTATAAAAATGAAATAGCCCCTAATCTGAAAGAAAATCAAGCTATCGGATTTTGCCACGGATTTAACATTCATTTCGGGCAAATTGTTCCGCCTGCCAACGTTGACGTAATAATGATAGCACCAAAAGGCCCGGGACATCTTGTAAGAAGCGAATTTGAAAAAGGTGGAGGCGTTCCTTGTTTGCTCGCTGTCGAACAAAATCATTCCGGAAATGCAAAAAAAGTTGCGCTCGCATGGGCAGCAGGAATAGGCGGAGCACGTGCGGGAGTCATCGAAACTTCATTTGCACACGAAACGGAAACAGATTTATTCGGCGAACAAGTTGTTCTTTGTGGCGGAGTTACAGCATTAATAAAAGCGGCATTTGAAACTCTCGTTGACGCAGGATATCCGCCCGAACTTTGCTATTTCGAATGTATGCACGAACTCAAGCTTATCGTTGACTTATTCTATCAGGGCGGCATAAATTATATGCGATATAGCGTATCGAACACAGCTGAATACGGCGATTTGACAAGAGGGCCACGCATCATAAACGAACAAACAAAGCAAGAAATGAAAAAGATTTTGGAAGAAATTCGCGACGGCAGCTTTGCTCGCGAATGGATTTTAGAAAATGTTGCCGGCAGACCTACGTTTAATGCCCTCTATAAAAAAGATTACAATCATCCGATTGAAAAAGTCGGCCTAAAGCTGCGCAAAATGATGAAATGGATAGACTCGAAAGAAGTGTAATATACGAATATGCGTATAATTGCAGGCAAATGTAAGGGAATGCGCATACAGGCGCCACGGGGGCGTGTTACGCGTCCCGTGCCTGACAGAGTAAAACAGGCGTTGTTTTCTTCGCTTGGAAGTGAATTCGGAACACCGGGAGCACTGCCCGACTTGGCAGTGCTCGATTTATTTTCGGGCAGCGGGTCTTTCGGGCTAGAGGCTTTGTCTCGCGGTGCCAGATTATGTTGCTTCGTCGAGCGTTATCGCCCCGCTCTTAATTGTCTGCGAGAAAATATTAAGCGTTTGAATCTCAGCGGATATTGCTGGATTGTAACAGGCGATGCTTTTTATTGCGATATTCCGGCTGAGCCGACCGGAACAGGTTGGCAGCTTGTATTTCTTGACCCGCCATACGCAACCGTTGAAATCAACATTGACCGTGCTTCTGTTCCAAATCTGCTTATGTCGCTTTCGGAAGAAGAGAAATTGGCAGACGATGCCATTGTGATTTTGAGACATCCCGTAAATACGGATTTTGAGAGGAAAATAGGCAGACTTTACCCCTATCAGACTAAAACATATAATACAATGTCGTTAACTTGGTTTAGATATGACAAGCAAATATAGCAACTTTTTCGAACCGCAAGTAGCAGCTCGACTCGGACGACTTAACATTGTCGCTCGTCAAGCTGTCGAAGGATTTATTACGGGTTTGCACAAAAGCCCTCATTTGGGATTTGCTATCGAATTTGCAGAGCACCGGCAATACACTCCGGGCGATGACATTCGCAGAATCGATTGGCTTGCTTATGCGAGAACGGAAAGATTTTACGTAAAATTACACGAACAGCAGACAAATTTACGTGCACAAATTATACTTGACGCGAGCAATTCCATGAATTACGCAAGCAAAAAGGCATCTGTAACGAAATTCCAATATGCACGATATTTAGCAGCATTGTTAGGCTATCTTATGCTCGCACAGCAAGATGCTGTCGGATTGAGTATCTTCAGTGACTCATTGCGAGAACATTTTAGCCCGTCAGCAAGAATGTCGTCTCTTCAACGTATGTTTGACTCACTCGAACGAACAGAATGTTACGGAACAACAGCTATGATTGACGTTCTACATGAGCTTGCAAACAGACTTCGTCAGCGCGGACTGATAATAATCATATCCGACATGCTCGACGAGCCGGAACAAATAATGCGAGCATTAAGACACTTCATCTTCAAGAAACATCAGCTAATCGTTTTTCATTTGGCAGACCCTGCAGAATTGGAATTTCCGTTCGAGAGCATGAGCCGTTTTGTCGATAGCGAAACACAACAACAGATTACGACCGATCCGAGGCAGATTCGAACGGAATATCTTTCATCTGTCAACGAGTTTTTAAGCTTTTATCGTAAGCAATGTGCAGAAGCTGGCATCGAATATACTCTGGCAAATACATCGCAACGATATGACCAAATGTTAATAAAATATCTGTCGATGAGAAAAAAAATAATCAAATAAGCGAAAAAAATGATAAAATAAAAGCAATCGGATTAATCACACGAAACGGGCCTAAACTGCGGAAAGCAAAATTATTATGTCTGTCAAAATATTCTTAAGGATAATATATTGTTCATTGATTATTATATTGCTAAGCGGATGTGCGGGCGATTTGCTGCCCGGTCAGGCTAAATCGGACTCGGAACTCGAGCCGAACGACAGCTTTTCTTCCGCTCAGAAGATATCCGCTGAGAACACAAACTCGTTAACAATATCAGGAACACTTAGCAACAGCTATGATACGGATATATTCAATATAGGCGAACTGTCAGCTGGCACAAAATTAAGTATAGAGATTAACTCGCAAGATTCCTCAAGCTATCGAGAATTGACAATTGCATTGTTTGACAAAGATTACGATATTGCACATCTCGAAGATATCGATGTAACGCCATATTATCAGTTAGCTTTCACACATACGATACGAAAGCGGGGAACATATTTTTTAGGTGTTACTCCGGAAAATAGCTATATTTCCGACAATTTCAGTTATGAGATTAAAATTAGCAAAAGTTCCGTATCCGTACCTTCTCCGTCAAGTCAACTCGTATATCTCGATTTCGACGGAGCAAGCAACATCTCCCTCGGCAATGATTTTTATTCCCGTTTAGCACCTTTTGCCGAAGCAACGGACAAATATGACGATAGGCAAGTGGCAGACATAATTGTCGATTTAATCAAGCAGGATTATGAGGGTTTAGATATTCAATTCATCAGCTCATACGATAGCGGCACTCCCATCTTGCCACATACGACTGTTTATATCACAGGCGATTATGACGAATATCTCGGATTGTCCGAACATGTTGACTGGTACAACTCCGATTATACGGATTACGCCATTGTCTTTGCCGGAGCATTTGATACGAACGGTTTTACAATGACGGAATACGCTCAATCGATAGCTAATGTTATTTCACACGAATTGGGACATCTCTTGGGGCTGATACATACCGACGACGATACGGAACTCATGGACGAAGCAACGCCAGCATCGTTACTCGTTGAAAATCAGGATTTTCATCGTGCTCCGCTTATTGATTTTCCGGTAGGCTGGCAAGATGCAATCGATTTGTTAGAAATGATTTTGGGAACGAATTGACAAAGACACATTTTTGTATTTTATCGATTTTGTTAAAAGCATTCTCTGTCGTTCACTTTTACATCATTTCGAATCGAAATACATCCGTTGACAATA
Source organism: uncultured Phycisphaerae bacterium (assembly GCA_964554055.1). Classification (GTDB taxonomy): domain Bacteria; phylum Planctomycetota; class Phycisphaerae; order JAAYCJ01; family JAAYCJ01; genus S014-18. Next base: position 3,757 of record CAZKNI010000436.1, read on the forward strand.
TAATAAAGCTATCATATTCGTTCAGATTTTCTTTATCGGGCGTAATAATTTAGCCGATAAATTGATAAAGGGAAAATTCCTTTTTAAAATTTGAAACGATATTTTGAAAATAAAAATTTTAATATAACATGAAAGCGAATTCGCAATTCCGTAAAATTTCTTATATTAGGAGTAGATGTTATGCAATACGATTGTAAAGAAATTTCCGTTGTTGTATTGGCAGGCGGGCCAAGTCGGGAAAGAAGCGTATCGCAAGCTTCCGGGCAAGCGATAGCAAATGCTCTTGAATCAGCGGGATTTAGAACGACAATTGCAGACATAACGCCTAACAATCTTTCCGCTCTTGACATACCCGCTGATGTATTTTTCCCAGCTTTACATGGAGAATTCGGCGAAGACGGCCAACTGCAAGCGATTATGGAACAAAAAGGTTTAATTTTCTGTGGCAGCTCATCGCACGCTTGCGAATTGGCAATGAACAAATATAACGCGAAACTAAAAATACTCGAGCTTAACATTCCGACTCCACGATTCGATATAGCAGCTCAACAACAGGATATTCCCGCTGCAAAAGCTTGCTGGTCGATGCCTGTTGTCGTTAAGCCCGTAAAACAGGGCAGCAGCTTA
>CAZKNI010000437.1:0-2696 GCA_964554055.1 uncultured Phycisphaerae bacterium
CAGTAATACTTCTCGGAACCCATTGACAATTGCTCTCTCCAAAGATGAAGGACGTACTTGGCCATATAGAAAAAATATTGCAGAGGGCAAAGGTTCGTACAGCTATCCTGCTTGCATTCAGGGTCCAAACGGACTTATTTACATTGTATATACATACGAGAGACAATTCATTATGTTGATTACGCTAAATGAAGATTGGATTGTCTGTAAATAAATCGAAGTGCATATTTGATTTACCGGATAATTTGACATATTAGCAAGGTTTTGACGATTATTTTATGAAAACTTGCAAAATTATATCATAAAAATTGTGCGATGCAACGTATAAACATCTATAAATAATATGATTGTGCCAATAAGAGATGTTTTTCAAGAACAACTAATTATCTTTAAAAATAGTTGAACTTTTGAAAATGTATGCATACAATTTACGTTCGTAACGAACATGTGTTTGTGTTGTTCTATTTTATTTAAGGAGCAAAGATTATGCCAGCACAAGTAGATAAGGAAAAATGTACAGGTTGTGAAGCATGTGTTTCTGCGTGTCCTTCGGAAGCAATTTCAATGGTCGATGACAAAGCACAGGTTGACCCGGGTATTTGCACGGATTGCGGTATATGTGTAGATGAATGTCCGGTAGAAGCAATTTCAATGGTCGATTAGTGTTACGCCTGATGCAAGGAACTGTTTAGCCCTCGTAATGAGTTTACGAGGGCTAAAATTTTTGGTTTTTTTCCTTTTTTAGCCTGTTGGCTTTGTTGTTATTTGCTGTTATGTAATTATTTTGTATTTGCTCGGAGTTTGCATTTTGTTTTTAGGGCGCTATGATAGCCTGCCGTTGTCGCGAGCTGTTGTTCGTTGCGGAAAATCGTTGTTGCAAGATATTATTCGTTGCGGAAAAAGCATTTTTTAGGACTCTATAATAGCCTGCCGCCGTCTATTGTGAAGATTTGTCCTGTGATATAACGATTTTGTATAATTTGAATAACAGCATGTGCTATTTCTTCGGGAGTGCCTTTGCGTTGAACGGGGATTCTGCTTATGATTTTTTTTCGATTGTCTTCGTCGATATTATCGGGAAAATTGATAATTCCCGGTGCAATTGCGTTTACGGTTGTTTTGGGTGCGAAAGTTTCGGCTAATGCTTTTGTCAATCCGATTAGGCCGGCTTTAGCGGTGCTGTATGCGATGAAATTTGCTTTGGGTCTGATGCCCCAGATGTCTGTTATGTTGATAATAGCGCCGTTGTAATGATAGAAATTGTCTGCTAATGCACGAGCTAATTTAAACGGAACAGCAATATTTAGCGTGAGCATTTCGTTTAATAATGTATCTTCGGTTTGTTCGATTGTTGCGATACAAAATCGCGAAGCTGCATTTATCAGGATATCGATTTGTGTAAAGTCGGCAAGAGCTTTTTGTGCCAATTGCTGCGGGCTTATTGTTTCGAGTAAATCGAATTGATAGAATTTGTATTTTATGTTTGTTAAGTCGAGTTTTTTCTTTAATTCGTTGACTTGGGCGTTATTGCGATAATATTGTAGAGCTAAATTGACGCCTTGATTAGCTAAATTCAGAACAATAGCTTGTGTCAATGTGCCTGTTGAACCTGTTATTAAAGCTGTTTTCTGTTTCAATTTATACATTTGTTTGTCGTTTACGCTTTGATACGAATATATTGTTTGAGCGATTTTATTTTTGTTTATCAGCAGCAATAGCTGGCTGGGTTGTTTGCGTTGTCGGCATTGTTGTAGGTTTTGTAGATGTTGGCTGAGAGCTTTGAGTATCTGTTATTTTCTTTGTTGTCGGCGTCAGCGTTTTTGTAGAGTCGTTCGTTTCGTTTTGGGTTTGCAATATAATCAGAAGAGGAATTCTCTTTATAACAGCAGATTTTGTAGCTTGCGTTGATGTCGTTGTCGTGATGTTTCTTGTCGTAATGGCTGAGCGTTGTAATTCGAATGTGGATGTGAAATATTTTGCAATATTGTTGATTGTATTTTCGAGATTAGCTGAAATTATTTGCTGCGCTGCTTTATCTTCACTCTTAGCTTTAAAAATATTTTCAATTGTGGGGGAAAAGAGTATGTTAGCGTTGCCTGTAGGTTCTTCGGTTAGCTCAGTGCATATGACTCTTATTGTATCTATGTTTGTGAAGACGAGAAATTCGGCATAATGTGTGATATCTGATATTTCATAATATTGTAAGATGTAAAACCAATTAGCCTTGTTGTTTATAGCATCTGTTATTTGTGATTCTCGAATTTCGGAAATATGTTCAGCTAATAATAGGTCTGTTAGCTGTTCTTTTATAAGCATTAACATAGGTGTATCAGCTATAATAATTATCTTGTATGGAATAATTTCGGTTAATGCTTTTGATTCTTTTTCGTTTAAAGCGGATTTAGTTGAATCCAATAGAGTTGTTTTAGCGTGTATGGATTTTGCAGGCAACAATGTTAAGTTTTTGGATGTAGATTGGCGTTCGGTATCAAATGTTCCTATTTTGTTGATTGTTTTTTTCCTTTGTTTGTAGGCAAGAGTTTTAGGCGGAACCGGTGCTGTTGCTGGGATTTTTGTCTCTTTTTTGGCGAAAGTCCGTTTGAAATCATATGTGTCGATGGCTTTATGCTGAGTTTTAGGAGCTAATTTAGTGAGAGGAGGGGATATATTGCGATGTCGTATTTTTTCATTATTTG
>CAZKNI010000438.1:0-2672 GCA_964554055.1 uncultured Phycisphaerae bacterium
GTTATGCTTTCCTGATACGTATAGCGTAGGAAGCTCATCTTTAGCTATGCAAATAATATACGGACTGTTAAATAATATCGAAGGCGTTTTATGCGAACGTGTATATTGCCCGTGGCCTGACGCTGGGGACAGAATGCGGCATTTAGGAATTCCGTTATACACGCTTGAATCTTATCGTCCGGTAGCTGATTTCGATATATTAGCGTTTAGCGTGCCTTATGAAATGCTATACAGTAATATCATCGAAATTTTGGATTTGGCGGGTATAAGCATTTTTCGGAATCATCGCAAGGAAAATGAGCCTTTGATAATAATAGGAGGCTCGCAGGTTCATAATCTCGAGCCAATAACCGATTTTGTAGATGCTGCAATTATAGGCGAAGCGGAAGCGACTCTTGAAGATTTTCTAAAGGAATATCGTCAGCTTAAAACAGATTGTAAACTGCGCTCGGAACAACTTGTGTATTTGGCGAAAAAATTCGATTGGCTTTATGTTCCGAAATTTTATCAGCAGGAGTATAATGAAGACGGAACAATAAAGTTAACTCAGCCTATTATTGATGATGTTGCATTCCCGGTACGCAAAGCGTATGTGAAAAATCTCGATGTCGCCTATTATCCCGTTAAGCCTATTGTTCCTTTTCATCGCCCTGTTCACGAGCGAATAAATATCGAGATAATGCGGGGCTGCCCTAACAGCTGTCGATTTTGTCATGAAGGATATACGCGTCGTCCCGTAAGAATTCGGTCTCAAGAAAAAATACTCGAGCTTGCAGAACAAAGCGTTGCGAATACGGGCATAACAGAAATATCGTTAAGCAGCTTATCGTCTGCGGATTATCCCGAGCTTGAAGCATTGTTTTCGAAATTAAATGCTATATTTGCACACAGATACATCAGCGTAGCGTTGCCTTCATTGAGAATAGATAAGCAGTTAAAACTTATTCCTTCACAAATGAGCGTCGTTCGTAAATCGCCTATGACAATAGCTATTGAAGCAGGTTCGGAAAAATTGAGAAGAATAATAAACAAAAATATAGATATTGCCAATCTTAAGCCAGCTGTTATCGAAGCATATCGGCTTGGCTGGCGTAAAGTGAAATTATATTTTATGGTCGGCTTGCCGGGCGAATGTGATGACGATTTATATGCAATTGCGGATTTGACAGACGAAATAAGTAAATGGCGAAAACAAATCAGCCAAAAGCCCGCTGAGGTTACAGCTTCGATTTCGTTTTTCGTCCCGAAATCGCATACTCCTTTGCAATGGATAGGGCAACAAACACTCGAGTATTACGAGCATGCTAAACGTATAATTTTAGAGCGAGGCAGAAAATATTCACGTAAGATTCGGTTTAAGTTTCATAACGGATATCGCAGCAGGCTTGAAGCATGTTTTGCACGGGGTAATAGAAAAATCGGCAGGGTAATTTATGATGCATGGAGAAAAGGAGCAAGATTTGACAGCTGGGAAGAAACGTTTCGGTACGAATATTATAAACAGGCATTTGAAGAAAACGGTTTGGATATGTCATTTTATGCAAATCGGGAAATATCGCTCGATGAAATTCTGCCTTGGGAACATATCCTTGCCGGACTCGACAAATCGCGCCTTATCGCCCAAAAGCCCGAGCATTGCAAAAAATAGGAAATTATGTAAAAATTACAACATATTTAGCAGCTGAAAAATAAATTTAAAATTTCAAAGCTTGATTAAAGAGGATATAGGAATGAAAAATGCGGAAATTGCAGAAATTTTTAACGAAATAGCTGATTTAATGGAAATTCAAGGAGAACAGCCCTTTCGCATCGCAAGTTATAGAAAAGTCGCCCGAATATTAGAAGAGCTTAACGAAGATGTCGAATCGTTGATTGCAAACGGACGACTGGAACAAATACAAGGAATAGGCAAAGGTTCACTCGAGCGCATAAAGGAATATATCAAAACGGGCAAAATTTCAACACATCAAGAACTTATAAAAAAAGTTCCGCCGGGGCTTATCAAGTTAACCAAAATACCCGGATTAGGTCCTAAGACAATATCGCTATTATGGAAAGAAATGGGAATAACGGATATCGGTCAGCTTCGTAAAGCTATCAATTCCGGAATGATAGAAAAGCTGCCGGGAATGGGAGCTAAAAAGGTCGAAAATAGCAAAAAGGGAATAGATTTCGTTATTCGCAGTAGCGGAAGGACTCCTCTGGGAGTCGCCCTGCCTATCGCAAATGAAATAATTTCGCAGATAACAAATCTCGCGGGTGTAAAAAAAGCTCAGCTGGCAGGTTCGTTAAGAAGGCATGCTGAGACAATAGGTGATATTGATATTCTCGTTGAAGCTGACGACGGAAAAAAAGTATTGGAACAGTTCACAAAATTTCGTCAAGTAATCGAGGTCTTAGCGTGCGGAGTAACGAAAGCATCGGTGCGTATTAAGGATAATGTCCAAGTTGATGTGCGTGTGATATCGAATGAAAGTTTTGGCGCAGCGTTGCAATATTTCACGGGGAGCAAAGCACACAACATTCGTTTGAGAGAAATAGCAATAAAAAATAAGTGGAAGCTTAATGAATATGGCTTATTCGAAGGTGAAAATCGAATAGCAGGCAAAAATGAACAAGAAATATACGAAAAACTCGGATTAGGGTACATTCCGCCTGAATTACGTGAAGAC
>CAZKNI010000439.1:0-3924 GCA_964554055.1 uncultured Phycisphaerae bacterium
CCAAACGACAAGAAGCAAAACGATAAATACCGTTGTCGCTGTGATTTTAGGTATTGTTTTTATTTCGATTTCCTTTTTGTCTTGTGTTAGAGCAAGAAATATAGGAATAGCGCCAAGAGGATTTACAATAGCTATTATTCCTATCAATATTTTAAGATATTGGCCGTAATGTTCTAAATTTCCGAAACCTATTGTCATATTTAGATACCTAATAATTTCTGCTATGCAGATTATATGATGCCGTTATCACCTATACGTTTGTCCGTAAAAATATTATCGCCTGCATTGCAGGGTTTGGATGTCTCCAATAAATATGCTGGCCCGTCTATTGCGATAAAAGAGTGCCTTATTCCCTGAGCCATAGGCAGAACGTCCCCCGCAAATAAGATTTTTTCTTTGCCGTTGAGATACATTTTGACTTTGCCTTTTACGACAAAAAATGTTTCATGCTTTTGTTTGTGATAATGTTCAGGACATTGTTGATTTTCAAATAGGAATAAGAATTTTCCGCAATATCCTTCTTCAAAATTGTTTGTTATCCAAAATTCTGTCAATCCGATTTTTTCGAATTCATTTAAGCCGAAGCTAAGCACGAGAACTGTTTCTTCCGGAGGAAAAATTTCCCATTTTTTGAGGGTGTCCTTGCAGCGTTTCAATACGTCTTCTCGTTGCTTTCCGGTTAACTCGAAATTTTTTGTCCATTCTGTCGTCATATTTTTTTCCTCTTTTGCCAAAATGCGATTGCAAAATTACAGAAATAATTATCTCGTAAACAGCAAAATTCGTCAATAATGATAACGAAATGATTTTACGAACAAAATTACATTTGCTCGAGAGTTTCTATTCCTAACAATTCGAGTCCGAGTTTCAGTGTGCGAGCTGTCAAGTCACAGAGTGATAACCTTGACGTTTTAAGGGTTTCATTATCCGCTTTTAATACGGGGCAATTTTCATAGAAGTTATTGAATATTTGGCTGAGTTCGTAAAGATAAGTCGTAATAATATTAGGCCTGAAATTCTTGGAAACATCAATAATGGCGTCCGGAAATTGCATGAGTTTTTTGGTGAGCTTGATTTCCGCCGGTGCAATTAATACGATTTCGGTCTTATTTGGCAATTCGTCAAATTTTATATTTCCTTTGCGCTCTATTGATTTTATTCTCGCATAAGCATATAGCATATACGGAGCTGTATTGCCCTCCATTGCAAGCATTTTGTCGAAGCTAAAGATATAATCGCTTGTTCTGCTTTGTGAAAGGTCTGCATATTTAATAGCTGAGATTCCGACAACTCGTGCAATGTTATTTTGCTCTTCATTAGATAGATTGGGATTTTTACGCTCGACAATTAATTTTGCACGTTCGACAGCTTCATTTAATAATTCTGTCAATTTGACGTTTTCTCCGCTTCTGGTTTTAAGAGGCTTGCCGTCTTCTCCCAAAATCGAGCCGAAAGTTATATGTTCCAAGCTAACGGGATTTTTTGTTATCGGATGAATATCCCAGCCAGCTTTATGAGCGACAGCAAACACTTGTTCAAAATGTAATTTTTGTCTTGCGTCCGTAACATAAATTATTTTGTGAGCTTTAAGCTCATTTACCCTAAATTTAATAGCAGCTAAGTCTGTTGTTGCGTATAGAAATCCGCCGTCGCTTTTGCGAATAAGCACGGGCAGAGGCGAGCCATCTTTAGCTTTAAATTGTTGTAAAAAGACGCAAATTGCGCCGTCGTCTTCGACAGCTATTTTTTTGTTTATCAGCTCGTTTACGATTTCGGGCAACATATTATTGTAAAAACTTTCGCCCCTTATATCTTTCGAAGTGAGTTTTACGTTTAACATGTCATAGATTTTCTGACAATGTTTGAGCGATTCTTCGCGAAATTTTTCCCAAAGTTTTAAAGCTTGTTCGTCACCCGATTGGAGTTTCACAACCCAATTTCTTGCACGATTTGCAAAGTTTTCATCTTCGTTAAATCTTTTGTTTGCTTGCTTGTAAAATTCTTCGATATCGCTTATGTGGAAATCCGTATTTTCGGAATCATTGTCGGATTGTTCTACAAGATACGCTATGAGCATGCCGAATTGTGTTCCCCAATCGCCAATATGATTTTGCCTAATAACGTTTTCACCCAAAAATTCAAGTACTCGTGCGATTACATCACCTAAAATTGTGCTTCTGAGATGTCCGACGTGCATTTGCTTCGCGATGTTAGGGCCGGAATAATCGACAATGATATTTTTAGGATTAGCTGTCTCGGAAATTCCCAATCGTTTATTTCCAATTAATTGTTTTACTCTATTTGCAAGCCAATCGGGCTTTAAAGTCAAATTGATAAATCCGGGTCCCGCTATTTTAGGTTCTTCGCATATATCATCAATTTGAAGATTTTGTATTATTTGTTGCGCTATTTCTCGGGGTTGTTTCTTTAGCTGTTTTGCCAAACTCATTGCCAAATTGGACTGATAATCGCCAAACTTTTCATCCTGAGCCGGCCTGATTAACATATCAATATTAGCAAAATCGCTATCAAAAGCCCTTGAGCAAGCTACTTGAAATCGTTTTTGAATTTCATTAATCAGAGAAATCATTCAAAATTCCGCCACAGAATTTTTGCTTATTTTACGGTTTTCGATTTTCTTCGTTGCCAACGAACTTTAGGGGCATCACCCCACAACAATTCAAGGTCATAAATTTCCCTGTATTCGGGCATAAACAGATGAATGATAATGTCTACGAAATCTATTAAAATCCAATGAGCTTGCTCATATCCCTCAACGCCCATTGGCTTGATTTGCCTTTGTTTTGCCATTTTTAAAATATGATCAGCTGTTGTGCGTATTTGTCTGTCTGATGTGCCCGTAGCAATTACAAAATAATCGGTTATGCTCGAAAGCTCTCTTAAATCAAGTACGACGATATTCTCGCATTTATCGTCGCTGCAACTTCTTGCCAGTTCGAGTGCCAATTGTCGTATGCTATCTCGCTTGGCCAGTTTGACTCTCCATTCTCAAATATTGCATATATCGAAAAAACGAAAGCAGAACATTTTTGTTATTTTGATGCCATCATGCGTTCGCGTAACAACTTACGCTGGGCTTTGCGAATTCTGCGTCTTCTCTGTTCGGAAGGTTTTTCGTAATACATGACTCTTTTGATTTCCTTTACGATTCCTTCTTTTTCGCAAAGCTTTTTGAATCGTTTCAACATCTGTTCGACGCTTTCGTTTGTTCTTGCTTTTACCTTAACCATTAAGCAATAAACTCCTTCTTTTAAATAACCTGTTTCTACATTTATCACGCATAACGTATAAACCCGTATTTTATAAATATTTTCGAAAAATAACAAGCAATATTCCGGGAAATTTGTATATTTCAAATCAAAAAATTAATTGCGATTTGAGCGTCAATTAGCTATTAGCGAAAAAAATCATTCCCGCAATTCCAATTGTAATCAGAATAGCTCCGATTGTTCGGAGTTTTCCGACGGGTTCGCGAAATATCAAGAATCCGACAATAACGCTTATCACGATTCCAATATTTCTGCCGGCGGCAATATATGTTACATTTCCGTATCTCAGTGCCCAAATTATTAGAAAATATGCTAAGGGCGTAAATAGCCCGACAATGATTACGCCTTTTTTGTTGAATTTCCATTCGTGCATGATTTTGGAACGGCGACTTGATGAGCTGATAACCCATATCGTCAAGAAAGTAAGCTGAAAACATTGCATTAGGAATAAATATTCGAGGGGATTGGGACGGCTCGAAAATTCCATAGCACGCCTGTCAACGAGATGATAACCTGCTATCATTGCGCCTGTTATAATTGCTAATAAGACGCCTTTAGCGATGCTTTTATCAACGGAAACGTTTTTTACTGAAAAAGCAACACTCGTCATTCCCATTAAAATTATAAAAACAGC
>CAZKNI010000440.1:0-7332 GCA_964554055.1 uncultured Phycisphaerae bacterium
CATAACAGCTATTATGCCGATATACGGAACAATATCATTAACCGAGCTAACCGAACTTTCACATACGCTCGACAGTCCCACATCAATAATCACGGATACCGTACACACAGGAAAGCTAAGCTCCGAAGGACAATTCGTAAAAATCGAGCCGGAAAATGTAACATTGACCGCACTTAAAAAAGCACAAGACAACACCGGATTCATCGTTAGGCTATTAGAAACAGCAGGAAAAACAACAACGGGAAAAATCACATTATATCACGATAGCCAAAAGCCACGATATACGGATATAGAGTTTGAGATTAAGCCCTTTTCGATATTATCCTTAAAACTCGTTTACAACAACAACTCCTGGCAGATTTTTCCGGTAACAGGCACGGAAACGTTAATACAAAAAGATTAGCAAGCGCAATAAACACATTGTTAGAATCAGAAAACATTATTTCCTATTAACAGATATTTTCCTCGCCTTTCAATTTTTACATTTTTAGCATCTTCACAATTAACTTTCACATCGCATTTTGCATTAGGCTGATAGAACGCGACCGCTATTTTCGAAAATCCTTTAAGCGACACATAATACACATTACCTTTCCGAATTATTTCAATGCCTTCGGAAATATTGCCGCATCTATATATAACGCCCGTTATTTCTTTTTCTTTTAAAAGCAAATGTGCCATATTAGTTGCTATTATTTTTGCCTTATCCGATTCACTCTTGCTACGTTGCGAACGCCATCTTGTTATTACTGTCCCCCCCTTGCTGCTCGCCGGTTTAAGCCAAACTCTTAGAACTTTGGCAGGCTTATAAAAGCTATATCTCTGAGACCCATCTACAGCTGTTTTTGACAAATTAACATTGCCGACACAGTTTTTAAGGACAAAGTTAAAGACACTCGTTGCGCTTACAAGATTAAATGTTTCATTTACATTATATCCGTTCTTTATCTCGCTATCCGAAAGCTCTTTCCCGTTAACCGTTATTTTTTGTGCCAAATCGGTATAACGACGAAGCACGAAAGGCTGAACGACAACATCCCGCCAATACGGACTTTCCTTTATTGTATCCAAGACAATGATTTCATTATCAGCTAAAATTACCGTCTTAAGACAATATACCTTTCTTTTCGGATGTTGCCTGCTTCGTATCACAATGCGTCCGCCCAATAAACTATAATTATTAGCAACCAAAGGACCCAATAACTCCGAACCCGCATAATTCTCAAATCCCGACGCCCAATCTTTAACGTCAAGCATATCCTTCAAAAACACTATTCCGCTATAATTTATATTGTCCGACGGTATAGACACTTCGCGAGGCTGACTTATCCAACGTACAAACATCGCTCCTAACGGAACTTTCGCATTATAATTAGCGTTAAATTCAAAATCTCTAACAGATACGTTGCTATTCCACCAAACGGAAGCATAATACATCTTTGTACGTCTAATATAATATTTTGCTAATCGAAACCAATGTGCCCCGACCGGCAGCGACTCATTATCTTTGCAAACGAAACTTTCTTTTTCCTTGTTTGTTTTTAGGCCCCTCCATCTATACGATTGTCGAGATACCGTTTCTATTCCATTAACTTTCTCTTTTGCGAATAACGCTATTCGTTCGGGAAATAATTTTAACGACAATCTGTTTTTAGGATGACTTGTCATCGTATTAAGCAATCCGTTATCATAAAGCCAAACAAATGCTCGGCAGATATTCTCAAGCCAATTTTGTTCTTCATCGGTCAATGCCCACTGTGTCTTATGTGAAACACTCACATAAGACCCCAATTTAGTAACAAGCCAATGATAATATCCCACATCAAACAAATTCCCCTGCCTGTAACTAAAATCTCTACGCACCCCGTATTTCGGATTAAATTCGGGTTCTATCGCACAATGTACACCTTCATGGGCTAGATTCTTTCCCGCAGCATCATTTAACACCGTCGCAACGTCGAAAATTTGCTGAGAATAGGTCATCAAATTCGCCCCGTCCCCGCTGCGAGTCCTAATATTGTTTTCGAGTATCTTCTCAGCTGCATTATATAAATGAAACAACGTCGCCAGCCAATTTTGCTTCCGTTCCGCTGATATTTCATCTCCTATATAATAAACGATTTCCGCTATCGGCATTATTCCCGACAAGTACGGCATTATTCCCCATCCTCTAAGCCTAACATCTCCATATTGCCCAAACGGAGTTGTTGCTTGGCTTATATAATCAAGTCCCGCAGATATCCTTTCTAATGCAGAACTGCGATTATAATATTTTGTGCCGTTCCGCTTATATAACCTCATCAGATTAAACGCAAAATCACGTGTTCTCACGGGAATATCGTGCCAAAAATGCCCTTCTGCGTTATTGCTAAACTTAAAAACCGCTCCGTAAAATGCATTACTCTTATCCATACATTGATAAGGCAAGCATTTATCAACAAACCTTTCGTTACCCCTCTGCCTGCCAAAGCTCGAATGAGGCGTCAGTTTCAGCGATTTCAGCTTCTCATACTTTTCTTGGCTTAGAGAAAAAGTTTCCCATATTTCGGGAACTATTTTCCCCTCGAACGATATATCAAACGCATCTTCCGCCAATTTCCCAATATCTTGTTTTACCGAAATATTTTTCACAAAGAACAGGTCGAAAAACATTCCCAAATTGCCGGAACAATTCAAATAATACAATTCATCATACGAACATTTTGCCCGTATAATTATCGTTCCTTTTCCCCCGGGCAACCTAAGCAACAGTTTCGAATTTTTATCTAAGCGTGATAATATTTTCTCAGCGGGACGGTTAGGACTTTTCGCCGGCGTAAATACACCTTTTTTATTTCCTACCTGCCATCCCCCTTGCTTCCATATCCACTTAGGAAGCCTCACAACAATCCCGATTTGCTTCAGACGATTTGCCTGTTCCGTTGATATTAACTTATGTTGAAAAATCAATTTGTGCTTGTGATTCAAAAACTGTAATACATCTTCGCTAATTTTACCTTTTGTATGTATTGTCAGCTTATCGCCACTCACCTGAATCGGTGCGGATATATTAGCATGATCGAGATAATACCTTTGACCGCTAAACTTTTCTATAGGCTGATGAAATGCAAAAAACAGTATCAAAGGCATTGGCCTTTTGATTTTCCCACTCGTCGTATAAAGCATCAAACCCGCATCAAAATCAAAAAATTTCAGATGCAATTCCACAGGCTGATAATGAACATCCGATTTACATTTTAATTCAGGCCGAGCGAGATGAATGTCATTAATGCTAAAAATCCGCTTGCCTGCAAGAACAACATTCGAAGTAAACACTCCAACAAAACATAGGACAAGAAAAACCCTTTTAGCCATTATTAATACGCTCCGGTTAAGCAGATTCGATTTATTTTATCGTTACATATAATATAACAATCCGAGGCAAGTATTATGTACGAGATTATAGCTACGGCACATACACTTTCGACCAGATTAATTCCATTGCAATACCCCAGGGAGGAATCGTATTATGATACCAATCTTTAGATTCGACGTGCCCGTCAAAGCAAAGGAAATTTCCAAGTCCCGCTTTCCAATCACTTTGTCGTGGATGCCTATAATCGACGCGGTCGCTACTCCATCCTGACGCCGGAGCTATTGTCCCATTTCCATAAAGCAACACACCGTCAAACAGAAAAATCAATTTTGAAGGATATTCAAACTTCAGCGGATTCGTATAATAGTTGCCATACCTCGGGTCGGACGGACTTACCGTAAGCCAATAATTCATAGAGTAACACATCTTTCCCCCCGAAACCGCAGGACAAGCGAATGGGCCATAACATAACGTCCCGTCTGTATCTTTGACATTGCTTTTGATATATTGACCTAATATTTCAGCTTTGCACCAATATACCCCCGCTTCGTTAGGGGGCAATTTTCCACTATTATCGTCCATATACATTTTTAGTGCTATTCCAAGCTGACGCAGATTGCTCGCACAAACTGCTTTATGAGCTGATTCGCGTGCCCTTGACAATGCGGGCAATAAAATAGCTACCAAAACAGCTATTATCGCTACTACAACCAGTAATTCAATTAAGGTAAAACCCGTTTCTCTGCTTTTTCCGCTATAACGCATAACTCTACTTCCTTCCAAATGAGGATAAATCACCTCAACTTATTAGGTATCCGGCACGAAGGATACGACTTCCGTTCGTACCCTTCGTACCGAAATATTTTACTTACCTTATGCCTATTTTTTCCTCAATAACAATCCGAACATTCCTAATGTAAGCAAACCTACTGTTGCAGGCTCGGGTATAAGCGAAACATCATCCAAGTAAAAATCAGGAGTAGCACCTGTCCCACCCGTAAAAACAATCTCATTTGCAGTGCTTCCGGGGTCGCCACTTGGATTACCCGACGCAATACCGGAAACTACTAAAGTTCCGTCGTAATACAAATCCCATGTGTTATTGTCAATATCAACAACAGCTTTGAATTCATTCCAATCATTGAACGTAAAACTTGTGCTCGTATAGGTCTGCCAACTGGTCCGAGAACCATATCCTACCTTGCCGTCATAGCCAAGCAAAATAGTAGCATAAGGCTTGCCATTATCCGACTTCAAATGGCACTCAATCTCCGGATTTGCAGTCTCACCGCTGGGCGGATTAATGTAAAACGTCCATGTTACTATACCGGATGAGACAGCAGTAAAATCGGTTGTCTTAATACCGCGAGTATTGCTACTGCTCGTATCGGATATTTTCACCGCCTTCGAGCCACTGTGAACAACATCGCTAACAACCGTATCCACCCTATCCCAACCTTTGCTGTCAACCCATCTACTTGCAGGCTGACCTACGGTATCCGACTCAAAGCCGTCCGAGAAAATTATTCCCGCACGTGCGGATACTCCTGAAACAAACAACACCAATCCAAACAACATCAACATCTTCTTCATAACTTGCTCCTTTCTTAAAAAAAACAACACTTACAAAATAAACTCAACTTAACAACACTCTTTCCGTTTCACTCTCTGGCATTGCATATACGTAATCTCCATACTCCTTTATATACGTTTTACGCACATACAATTTGGGAACCGGATATCTACCTTGAATACGCCCAAGAGACTCGGATACGGGCATTTCGAGCAATTCCAACAAATATTCTCCTGCGACCTTACCTAATCCGTAAAGATTATAATCCACACTTGCAAAAGGAATGTGATGATACCCGAAGTTATTGCTAACACCTACCAAAATAGTGTTTTCGTCTAACTTAGCCATTCCTTTCAAATATTGATGATAAAGATGTACTAAATAGCTATCACCGTGAGCAAAAATACCCTCGGGAAACGGATTCCACTTGTTAATAATGCGAGTAATTTCTTTCATTGTCAGATGCATCGATTGTCGCGCCCATATTACCCTTTCTTGAGGAATCTCATATCCCTTTTTGGACAATTCTTCTTTGAATCCGTAAAATCGTTCTCTACCCGCATCGAAATCCTCTGTAATCACGGCAAAAGAACGCGCACCCTGTTCAAGCAGATATTTAGCTGCCAATTGTCCAATCCTATAATTATCAAAGTTCACATAAGGCAGCCAACGAAATATACCGCCTCCGAGAAGCACGGTAATATCTTTGTTCCTTGTCAACTCGAGATAATATTTCTCCGTAGCAAGCCTTGCAAATACAAAAATCCCGTCTATTTTGTCAGGGTCCAAACTATCTATAAACGCCTTTTCTTTTATGGGGTCGGATTCGAAATCCGGAGCAACTAACACTTCATACCCTTTTTCCGACATTGTCTTCGTAAAACCCGAAAGTATTACACCTGTCCATTTGCTATCGCTTTTACTTGTTAGAAACACAATCTTTTTAGTACGTTTCTTATTACTCGCTACAAATGTTCCCGCCCCCTGAATTCGTTTCAAATATCCTTGTTCCACTAATACATTATATGCTTTGGATACGGTTACAGGAGAAACATTAAGCTGGCTTGCAAGCTCTCTGTCCGTAGGCAACTTTTGTCCGACACAGAACTTTTCATTAGCTATCTGTGCCGTGATGCAATTCATCACCTTCTTATATCTCGGAATGTTTCTAGTACTTGAAGCCATATATTACCTATTCTTTATATCACTCTTCTTTCCAACCTATCCTATTAACATATATATTGTTGCTTCTCACGTAAATAATATATATCAATTTTGCGAAAAAATCAACCTTTTTTAGTTAATTTTTTTAAAAAATGAAAAAAAATCCTTCGTAAGCTAAAGCGGCAATATACCTATAATCCGCGTTAAACAGACATTTTCGCTATTATTACAAGAAAATGTGCCAATCATTTCTCCTAATTACACAATAAACAACTCGCCTAAAAATGAAAAATTAATACAATAGAAAACCATTTTTACGCAAAATAACATATATTATTCTCATAATATTTAACAAAAAACACATATCATACCAACTAGCCGGACTATCCCGCATTTCTCACAAGAAAAAACTGTTTTTTTGAAACAAAAAGCCTATTGGATTTGCAAAGAGTTACGGGAAATGCTGTATCCAAGCAAGAGGAAGGCTTTTAATAGGTAAGAGTTAACCTGTAAACATTTGAATTTCAGACAAAAATTAAACGTAATGCCGCAGCTCGTTTCGACATTCGACAGCGGAACGATTGCCTCCGACAAAAAACGAGATGCTGCAAAAAGTAAACCCGCATTGCCTGTCAATCCGCAATCTCTTCAGCTCGTCATTGCGCGGCAACCTTATGCATCGCCGAAAAGCGCTTTTCATCGCTGTATCATCTCTCGCCGCGAGCAAAAACAGGCTGAAGAGTTGATGATTGATTCGCATTGCAGCGTTACGCGCTCCAATAAAGTTTGCTCATTGCATCATGCCTCAACGCGAAAGCGCAAGAACAGGCTGTGCCTGTCAATCCGCAATCCGCAATCCGCAATCCGCAATTCTTCTTCGCCTGTCAAGCATCAATTCCGTCGATAGACGGATCTCCGTGCCGCCGGCACTCCGACATCAATCATCAATCCTCAATCAACAATCATCAATCTCTTAAATCTCTTCTTAGCCTGTCAAGCTCGTTCGCGGAAAAGCAATTTACATCGTCGCAATATTTCTTATCGCGAACAAAAACAGGCTGTGCCCGCGTCATTGCGAGCGAAGCCGAAGGCGTAGCGCGGCAATCTCTTCTCAATCCGCAATGCGCAATTCCCGAAGGGACGTACCGAAGGCATCCCGTCGGGACCGTCGGCGCCGCAATCCGCAATCGACAATCTCTTCGGGCTGTGCCTGCGTCATTGCGAGGAATGAGCCCGAAGG
>CAZKNI010000441.1:0-2647 GCA_964554055.1 uncultured Phycisphaerae bacterium
TAAAGAATGTAAGAGAACAGATGAATAATGCATATAAGAAAATCGTCGAAAAACAGGCAATTGTGCCGAAAGCTATAAGGAATGTATCGAAAGCAAATGGCAGAGGATATAAAACGGGTGATTTTAAGTTTAAAATAGATATAGATAACGGCCAACTGCAGCAAATTTTTTATAAAGGAATTAAACTGTTGGCACGTGCAGAAAATACATTCGAGATAGAATGGAAACTCGAGAACGGAAATTACATTTCGACAGTTAGCGGACAATGGAAAAAGATTTCGGTATTATCTGATAACGGAACGATTATCTTGAAATATGAAAATTGTAGCGTTATCGGAATTGATTCAACCGTTACGGTTACATTCGTTGGAAATGGCGATAAGCTTAAGAGTAAAATTACGGTTTCCTCGAGTAGGAAGGCAGGAATTTGGCGGGTTCGGTTTCCTATGATAGATTTGTTACCGTTTGCCAACTCGCATCAGCTTTATCTTCCTGTTGCGATGGGTATATGCGTAAACTCACCTTTTTCAAGTGGCATAGATTATTGTTGTCCGTATCCTGCATTGGGCGCTACGATGCAATGGCTGGCTGTTGTGGGCGTTGTGGAAAAAGCTAAAAGAACAATAAGTATTGCAACGCATGACGATAGGCCTGTGATAAAAAATTTCATCGTTAGAAATGACGCAGAAGGTAATGGGCTAATCTTAGCGGTCGATTGGTCAATCGATAATATGGGAGTTGCGGGAAATAATTTCGTCAGTTCCGGTGATGTCGTTTTGAAAATTACAAAAGGCGATTGGAATGAAGCGTTTGCGGATTATAAGGATTGGCTTTATCAAACTAAATTCGCTCCGATTACAAATCCCGTATCCGCTAAGCGTGTTGCTTTTTGGTTTAGGAGTTGGCACGGAGATTGGAATAAGCCCTATGAGCAGATTGCGAAAGAATCTAAGGTTCCGATTGGAATGCATTCGTGTACTTGGTTTGCAAGCAGGCATGACGATTATTATCCCCAATATTTTCCTTTGCGAGAAGGGTTTGACAAAGTACTTGCACGCTGGAAGAAAAACAGATGGACTGTTGTTGCGTATGTTAACGGTATTTTGCACGATTCCGAATCGTTGTTGTTTCGGATGCTGGGATATAAATATGCGTTGCGTGATATGAACGGACAAATGACATTGCCGAAGTTTAATAGAACGGTCGATGCGTATATGTGTGTAGAGACAGATTACTGGCGTAGGGTGATGAGAGAAACGATTGTCAAATTGGTTGATAAAGTCGGAGTAGACGGTGTGTATATCGATATGGTTTCGGGAACACCTGCATTGTGCTTCGATAAATCTCACGGGCATCCGGTAGGCGGGGGCAGCTGGTGGATTGAAGGGCATCGACGAATTGTGAATGATAGCAGGAAAATTTTAAAGCAAAAAGGTAAAGATGTATTTTTCATAAGCGAATATCCAGCTGATTGTTACGTGGGTGCATACAACGGATTTTTGTTTGGAACTGTCGAATGGTATAAGGATTTTGTTCCGATTTTTCAGACATTATTTGACGGTAAATTGATTTTATATGCCCAGGAACATAGCTATGCCCGCGAGCCTCATGTTTGGCGGGTATTTTCTGCCCGCGAGTTATGTTATGGCGCCCAAGTGGGCTGGTTTAGGACGGAAGAATGGAAGTTTCAGGACAATCAAACGAGGCAATTTGTATATGAATGTGCCCGTTGGCGTAATAAATTGAAGGAGTTTATTGAACAGTCGGAATTCGTTCCGACAATCCGGACGGACGCATATCAGGTGTGCTATTTTCATCCTCGCGGCTGGTGCATTACAGCGAATAATGTGATGGCATCTTGTTGGCGTCGGGGAAATGAACTAATAATTATTTTAGCAAATATTTCTCTCAAGCCCGCTGATGTAAGCGTTAGATTAGATGAAAACTGTAACGGAAAAGATTTGAATGCAGAAATTGAAGAGGGCAAAGTTGTTATTGTTAATCTCGCAAATGGCAAGGTGCGAAAGAATCTGAAAAAAATCAAGTTGATGTCCGATGAAATCGTTGTGTTTAAGTTGCAACATCGATAGCTGCGGATGTAGCTTGTTTTTGCTCGCGATGAGGGATGATGCGACGAGGAAAATCATTCCCCGCGCCCCTTGCGGAAAAAGAAGAAATTTCGGATTGCGGATTTGTTTGAAAGAATAGATTGCCGCGTCGCTTCGCTCCTCGCAATGACGTTGTGCGGAAGCGACAGGCAAAGCCTGTTTTCGCGCTTCGTTTTGCTTCGTGAAATTTCGCGGCGTGAGCAGAAACGGTCAACGGCCAACGGTCTACGAAAAATATAGATTGCCAAGCCCTAAAACTTCAATGTCAAAAGCTTGTTCCGGAAAGCTGAAATTTTCAGGATTAAGGCTTTTGTTTTAATGTGAAGCAATTTTCGGTTTTAGAGCTTGACAGGCCCGGAAGAATTGTCGATTGAGGATTTGAGATTGCACCGATGGCACTTTCAGCCGCGCTTCGCCTTCGGCTTCGCTCGCAATGACATTGCGCAGCAGCGAAAATCGTTTTCCGCGAATAAGCTTGAAGGCAACGAAACATCTTTCGCGGGCACGGAGCTATTTCGATGATGCAAAATATTTCTTCA
>CAZKNI010000442.1:0-3410 GCA_964554055.1 uncultured Phycisphaerae bacterium
AGCGAAAAGATATTAGCATTATAAAATGATACATTGACAGATTTATAATGCCTCGGCTCCGTCCGTATGGAGACGTTTCCGGCATCTGCCGTTTTGAGACACGCTAACGTGAAACAGACAAAAACAATGATATATCGTCTCCGCATAAACGTTCTCCACAAGCCGTGAAATATGACAAATCCTATAATTTAGTCCTGCAATGCAAGATTAACATCTGTAAGTACGCCTTGCGGTTCGCTTTCAACATGGCCATCCCAAAATAAAGCGTTCATCATTTTACGATGACAATAGAAAACTCTTCCGAGTCCCGGATTTTCATGCATATCTAAAAGATGAACACTGTTCCCGGCATAATTCCAATAATCTCCGTCGAACATAATAAGTTTGATATCGGGGCGTTCCACCTTTGAAATGTTTACAGGTGCATGGGGGTAATAATGGGTTACATTAGGAGGATACGAAACTGCCCATCTGCCATTGACTCCATAATTTCTAAGCAGCGACCAGCCCCACCTGTCAAGATATTCCTGATAAGAATAACTCGCACCCCAAGGACTCTTCATCTTATCAATTACCGGACAAAACCAAATGCCCGGAAATGGCCTGAATACATTTCCAACTAATCCGCCGGGGTTACTTATATTACCTATTGACGTATAGGTTTCTAACAAATGAAAAACATTATAAGCGCGAGTGTAAGGGCTCGAGCTATATAGATTCAATCCGCTCGGGCTATAGGTCGGATTTGCAGCGTCCCATGAATTATAAGGCAGAAATCCGTTGTTATCTTCTATATACATCTGAAAAACAGTTCCACATTGCCTAAGATTGCTCTGGCAAACGAGCGATTTCGCTGTCTCCCTCGCAGCACTTAATGCCGGTAAGAGCATCGCCACCAACACCGCTATTATCGCAACAACAACAAGCAACTCTATGAGAGTAAACGACATAGAGCGTTGAATGGCAAGTCTCAGACGCAAAGAAAGACAATAACATTTTCGAGTACAATCGACCGTTGATAATTTGTAATTCTTCCGTATTTTCATAATCAATTTCTCCAATCATTACATTCGAATCGGCGCACAGCTTGCTCCTTGAATTAGCTTGCAAGGTATCGTAATTTGTTGTTTCTCTTCGGGAGATAATTCGATTACCCCCAAGCGGTCAAGTAGCTTACGAGCTGCAAGATATCCGACATCTATTCCGTTCCACCAAATCAAAGAAACAGGCCTCGATACGCTTTCATCACATATATATCTATTCGTAAAATTAGAAGAAAAATACATCAAACTGTAATCCCGCGGACACATCAAGCCAGCTTCCGAAAAACATTTGGACAAACCCATCGCATGAACAATGCCCATAATAAAAGCTCTAGGCCTATTTTCATGTTTAAGCATTTCCTCTGCGTATTTATAGCCATATTCAATATGCGATTCCAAATTCGGACCTAAAACCGCTTCGGTTTCTACACCTCCTATCTTCCCGCTGAGCTGCTGAAAGGTTTTGGCATGCAATCTTGGGCCCGGCCCGTCAGGAAGATAAAGCTGAACCTTCTTGTGCCCTAACTCCGACAGGTAACGCACCGCTTGTGCAAAACCGTCATCCAAATCGGCATAAACACGCTCAACTTTATTTCCGTCTTCGATATTCGACCCAATCTGAACACAAGGGATATGCATAGAAGCTAATTTTCTAACAACATCGCTGCAGGTATATCCAATAAGGACAACCCCGTCAACGCTTCCGTCTTTCATTGCACGAGGATGCACAAAATTTTCTAAATTACTCAAATCACAATACGAAACAAGACAATGATAATTAACTTCTCTGCAAGCCCGCTCAACTCCGCGAAGAGCACTTGCCATGTAGCTATCGACGACACTTTGAAGTTCTTGATTGTCGGGCGTATAGGGATAGGAACAAATTAACCCGACAGTATAGCTTTTCTGAGTAATCATCGCTCGTGCCTTGAGATTGGGAATATATCCCAGTTGCGCAGCTACTTTTTTTATGAGGAGTGATTTGGATTTACTTACCCTTATATGACCCAGGCGGTTGTTCAAAACATGTGAAACAACAGTAGGAGTAACACCGGTTTTTTTAGCGATATCTTTTAGCGTAACATTCATTCTTGATTTTCCCGATGATACATCGATGTATCATATATATACACAAGTTTATCATTTTTGTTTAACAATGTCAAGAATCTAATTTGTCCGAAAGCTATAAAAATATTAGTAAAAATTTGTCTTGTCATTTTTTTAAGGAATCAAACTAAAAGGTGTGAAATATTATCAGCTTTGCGTGCAAACAGATAGCAGAAAAAGCGGTTGACTTTCTGTATCAACTTAACGACCAGCCCGTTTTGATTTTGCTTGAGCCGTTTCGGCTACATTTTACCAAAGAGCTTTACGAAGGATACAGTCAAGCAGTCTCTCGGCACAAACAAATCAGGCCTATATTGCAAACGTGTAATGATGACGGATATGCAGGAATGCATAATTTTTTGAAACAAAAATACGGGCGTTTTTCTCTAATTACGACAGATAAGATGCTCCGCGGAGTTTTGCAAGTGTATGCGGAACAGGGAATATCCGTAGATGAAAATCCTATTTTGACGATAGGTAACCCACGAAGATTGTCCGCTTGGGAACGGAGAGAAACATATCTTGCGCCATTGTCCGCAGAACATATCGCCCTTGAGGCAACTCGGCTGTTTACGGATATGTACAGCCGAGATGATTTTTCCGCCTATGTGGAACTTGATGTAGAGATAGAATCGAGGGACATAGCTGAAAGTGCAAATAAAGAATTGTGGGATGTAGGTGCGACTCCTCAGCGTGAAGAAATAATGAAACTGATGCAAAAAACGTTAGGAAAAAAAGAAGCAGACCGGCTGAGAAAAATAATCCGTGAAACGTAGACCGTAAACAGTAAGCAGTAAACCGTAGGCAGTGGGCTGTGGAACGTTGGCTGTAAATCGTGGAACGTTGGCGGCGAGATTTAAGAGATTGATGATTGATGATTGACAGGCAAAGCCTGTTCTTGCTCGCGGCGAGAGATGCTGCGACAACGAAAATCGTTCTCCGCGAACGGGCTTAAAGATAATGAAAAATATTTCGCGAGTGAAGCCTGAATAGATTGCCGCGTCGCTTCGCTCCTCGCAATGACGAGAGAGGAGATTGTCGATTGCGGATTGCGGATTGCGGATTGACGGGCACAGCCCGAAGAGATTGAAGATTGAGGATTGAAGATTGTTGAGTGAAATGAAATCCCGTCGGGAATGATTTGAGGAGAAGAGATTGAGGATTGATGATTGACAGGCAAAGCCTGTTTTTGCTCGCGGCTGGAGATGCTGCGACGGCGAAAATCGTTCTCCGCGAACGGGCTTAAAGATAATGAAAAAT
>CAZKNI010000443.1:0-6505 GCA_964554055.1 uncultured Phycisphaerae bacterium
ACACGACAATATAAAACATTACTTGTTTTATACAATTATAACAAAACAAAGGTTGAATATTTTATGATACGTTGAATATAATATTGTCTATGAAACCGGAACAGAGTCCATCTGAATATTATCGGCAATGCCCGGGACACAATTACAAAATCAGTGATGCTGTATGTCGCGCCAGACAGGTGAGAAATTATCCGCTTTGCCAAGAATGTCAATTTCAGGAAAAAATTGAAAAACAAAATATTCATTCCGAAAAACAAACAAGAAAAATCAGAGGAGCTGCTATGGACAAGATATTCAAAGCATACGATATCAGAGGAATTTACAACGAACAATTAGATGAAGACAAAGCTTGGTGCATCGGACACGGAATCGCACAATTTTTCCGAAGTCAGCTAACGGGATACGACAGAAGCGACCCGAATGCTAACGTTATTGTCGTTGGAAGGGATATGCGAAAAAGCAGCCCTTCCTTGTGCAAATCGCTAATTGACGGAATACTCTCAGCTGGCGTTAATTGCATTGATATCGGAATGATAGACACCGCTCAGATATATTTCGCTATCAATCACTTGAAAACGACAGGCGGCGTCCAAACAACCGCTTCGCATAATCCGGCGCAATATAACGGATTCAAAATTGCAGGACAAGGGGGAAAACCCATCGGGCAAGATACAGGGTTACAAGAAATCAAAAGAATCGCACAAGCTGTTCCCCCGAGAAGTTCGACCCCGCAAGCTGAATTAACGACAAAAGACATAACGGATGATTATAAAAAATTCATTCGTAGCTTTGTCAAGGAACCTTTAAGGAAACTCAAAATAGCGGTCGACGCCTCTAACGGAATGGCTGGAAAATATTGGCCTATTGTCTTTGGCGACCTTAACAATATCGAAACAATCGATATAAATTTCGAACATAACGGAGATTTCGTACACGACCCAAACCCTCTTGTTCCAGCGAATTTAAAACAATGTCAAGAAGCTGTCAAAAAACATCAAGCTGATTTTGGTATCTGTCTCGACGGAGATGCTGACAGATGTATGCTCGTTGACGAAAACGGTGATATAATACCCTGCGACCTGCTAACAGCTTTGCTCGCACGATATTTCCTAAAGAAAAACCCGGGCTCAACTGTCGTTTACGACCTTCGTAGCAGCTGGGTCGTTAAAGAAGAAATAATAAAAGCGGGAGGAACGCCAAAGCGTGAACGAGTCGGGCATGCATTTATGAAAAAAACAATGGCGGAAACGGACGCTATTTTCGGTGGAGAACTTTCGGGGCATTTTTATTTCAAAGACAACTGGTATTGCGACTCAGCGTTCATCGCTGTCGCACACATATTAAATCTTCTATCGGAAGACTCACGCCCTCTGAGCGAAATTATTTCCCCGTTACGGCGATATTCAGCTTCAGGCGAAAGAAATTTTAAATGCGAAGACAAGGACGAACGAATAAAGGCACTCGCGGAAAAATACAAAGACGGAAAAGTTGACTTCCTCGACGGTATCACGGTAGAATTTGACGATTGGTGGTTCAACGTCCGAAAGAGCAATACGGAACCCCTTCTTCGCTTAAATATGGAAGCAAAAACAAAAGAGCTACTCGATGAAAAACTTAACGAAGTTTCGCCAATGTTGGGCGAACCGGTCGAACATTAGAAAATCCAAAAAACTTTGTTAGGAAATAAAGCGGATAGCTAAAATCGAAGCATAAAACAACAAATAAATTAAGTAGCAGCAAATAAGCAATTCGGCACAATGAAATTTTTATGTATTCAACAAGTTGCATTCGAGCCGCCCGGAAATATTAAACAATGGGCTGATTATCGAAATCATACCCTCGATATCGTTAAAATATATAATAATACGTCAACATTACCCGACCCGGCTGATTATGATGGCTTGATAATGTTAGGCGGGCCAATGAGCGTCAATGACACCGAAAAATATCCCTGGCTCGAAACGGAACTTGCCTTTGTAAAACAATTGACGAAAAAAAATAAATTGATTTTGGGAATTTGTCTCGGAGCACAAATCATAGCAAAAGCTCTGGGCGCTACCGTCGAAAAAATGGGCTATCGGGAAATCGGTTTTTTCCCTGTCTGCCTGACGAGTCAAGCAACAAACGAAAGCAAATGTTTCGCTTCAATGCCTCGATGCTTCATGGCTTTTCACTGGCATGGCGAGATGTTTTCGATTCCCGAAAACGCTGTTCACACCGCTACAAGCCAAGCTTGCAACAATCAAGCCTTTGAATATAATAACGGCAAAATTCTCGCTCTACAATTTCATTTGGAAACAAATCGAGAAAATCTTTCCGCACTTATTGCGAATAGCAGCGATGATTTAAGAACAGCTGGAAAATACATTCAGCGAATGGAATATATGCACGATGTTCTTAAACGAATTTCGAGCGAATATTATAAATTATTAACTCAAATCCTTGATAATTGGACAGCTCAATCGGAATCCTGATATTTTTCTCAAATCAACTTTTTCGTTAATCCGAGACGTTAATATAATTAAATCGGTTGTATTATCGATTACAAAAGCTA
This sequence comes from uncultured Phycisphaerae bacterium, assembly GCA_964554055.1. GTDB lineage: Bacteria > Planctomycetota > Phycisphaerae > JAAYCJ01 > JAAYCJ01 > S014-18. The sequence goes on from CAZKNI010000443.1 coordinate 2,555, forward strand.
TAATATTTACGTTATATAACAAAGCTATATTTCATTACACAAAGTTATAATATTTGCGTAACATAAAGCTACAGTATTTACATTAACATTATTTACATTAACATTTGCATTACACAAAACTGTAATATTTGCGTTACATAAAGCTATAACATTTGCATTACGTAAAGCCATAATTACGTTACATAAAATTATAATACGTTATATAAAGTTATAATTTACTTAAATACATACGGAGAGGTGTCCGAGTGGCCGAAGGAGCAGCCTTGGAAAGGCTGTGTACCCATTAGGGTACCGTGGGTTCGAATCCCACCCTCTCCGTTATTTATACCGTAAGCTGATTTTTGCCTGTTTTAGCTTTATTTATATCAGGATTATTATTTGAAAACCTTTTTTGTCCTTTCGAATCGCTCCGATATGGCAATCGATATCTCAAAAATACATTGCAAGACGCTGCAGTGTATAATATAATAGCTTTATAATTCTGGTAACTTCACTCCAGGCCTATGTTGGGTATTTCTATGACAGTTAATCAAATAGAGAGTAATATTGACGTATCATCGCTGCTTCCCGATGCGCTATGCCTCAAAAAACAAGAGCAAATCCAAATAGGTCAACTGCTTTGGCGTCTCGACAATCCAGCTGACATAGAGACTCTGGCAATTAAAAAATTCGATTGGCTTAATCCGGCACAAATTCCGGATGCAAAATTAATCAAAAAAAACGCTCAAAGAGAAGTTTGGTTTATCAACATTAATGGCTGTTCTTGCTACGCTAAATATTATCTCCGTAACGGAACATTCTGGCAAATCAAAAAACTTTATCGCGGGCCTGCGTGTATCAAAGAATGGAGCGTCGCCCGTTACGCAATAACAGAAAATGTAAACTGCGTTAGACCTTTGGCATACGCGCTATCTACAAATCCAAATTCAAAAATCGATTGTCTGCTAATAACAGCTGGCGAGACGCAAACTTTGCCGTTAGCAGAATATTGGGAACAAACATCAAAACAAACAAGCTATCAAAGATTCAAGCAACAAAATATTCTCATCGACGCTATTGCTGAACTTTTGGCACGCGCACATCACAGCGGATTAGCTCATTCCGATTTACACCCGGGAAATTTACTCGTCGAATACTCAAATGCCAACAAACCGAAAGTTTATCTCGTCGATTTACACAGCATACAAATAGCTCAACCCGTCTCCGACCGTGATGCAATCTACAATCTCGCTCAACTAAATCAATGGTTCCGCCAACACGCCAGCGTTACACAAAGGCTTAAGCTTTTGAAACGATATATGTATTATCGATTCCAGCTATCAAACAAACAAAACAAGAATTTCGAACAACAGACATTTCGATATTGGGCAAAGGCTTTAGACCGAGCTGCAGAAATTCACACAAAAAGAATTTGGGCATCGCGAGACAGACGTGTAAATCGGACATCAAAATATTTTGCGAAATTGCGACTCCCAAACAATTGGCGTGCTAACGTTTTCCTCAAAACAAAACATCCGCTTGAATATTCACCGTCATCCAATTTGGAATTTACGCCCGAAGATTGGCGGAAAGCTTTGCAAAATCCCGAGCAAATGCTCGAAAATTTTGTCAAACAAGCTAGACCCTTCAAAAACTCACGTTCAGCTTTGGTCTGCAAAGGAAAACTCAAAGTAGGACAACACGAGCTAAATGTCGTCGCTAAAAGAAACATAAGAAAAAAAATCTTCGCTACGCTTTGGGATTGTCTCCGCAATTCTCGCGCTCTAAAAGCATGGAAGATGAGTTTCGCTATGATTCATCGCGGAATCCCCGTAGCTCAGCCATTAGCTGTCCTTGAACGCAGAATAGGACCGGTACTTGTAAATTCAATTTTTATCACCGAAACAGTCGAACCTGCTGTTAATCTGAGAATTTTCCTTACGTCTATTTTACCGGTACTCACTGCGAAAGAGAAAAGAAATGCGAAAATCGTCCTTATAGAAAAGCTCGCAACAATAATAAAAAAAATGCATATCAACGGATTTTCACATCGCGACATGAAAGCTTCAAACATATTGATAAGAAACATATCTATAGAAAATCCAAATAATATCATTCCGGAAAACATGCAAATCATACTCGTTGACCTCGACGGATTAAAACTCAAACGAAGAACAAGCGAAAAAGATCAGCTACGAGCGTTGGCAAGGCTATCTATCTCCGCTGACCTAAGCCCATACATCACCCTTGCAGACAGAGTCAGATTCTTAAAGCAATATATGCAACGAATAGGAAGCGGAAAACCCAATTGGAAAAAACTTTGGTACGACATACAAATCGAACGTGAAAAGAGATTTCACGACCATCTCGCGGGATAAATTATGATTACACAAGACTTCAACAACATTTTAATAATCAAGCCCTCAGCAGCGGGGGATATTATATGTGCCCTTCCCGTCCTGCCGGCATTAAAAAAGCGATTTCCGAAAGCGAAAATCTCTTGGCTAGTATCTTCACACCTATCCGAGTTAATAACAAATCACCCGCTAATAAATCACGTAATAGAATTCGACAGAAGGCGTTTCGGATATTTAGCGCATAGCTGGTCGGTTACAAAAAGATTTATGAAATTTTTGCGTTCCCTAAGACAAGCGAATTACGACCTTGTAATTGATTTACAAGGATTATTCCGAAGCGGATTCTTAGCTTGGAACACGCAAGCTCCCGTAAGAATAGGGCCAGCTGAAAAACGCGAATTAGGCTGGATTTTTTATACACATCGTACGCCTAAAACAAATCACGAAACACATACCGTTGACAGAATGTATTCTTGTATGAAACTGCTTTCAAACGAAGACGAAATTGATGAGCCTAAATTTGTAATTCATATCCCCGCAACACAACAACAGACGATAAGAGAAAAACTGCTCGCCAGGCAAATATTTCCCAATCGATATATCGCCATTGCTCCCGGCGGAACTTGGCCAAGCAAATGTTGGCCTGTTCAAAAATTTACGGAACTTACAAAAATGATTTGTTCAAAACTTCAAATGCCTGTCGTAATCATAGGCGGAAAAAACGAACGCATGATAGCTGAAAGAATGTGCGATGAATTAGCGAATTTCCCCGTTGCAAACTTTACGGGACAAACAACCCTATCTCAGCTATTAGCTATTATAAAAGACTCGTCCGCTGTTATCAGCAACGATTCCGGGCCAATGCACATCGCTGTTGCATTAGACAAACCGGTAACCGCTATCATAGGCCCGACAAATCCCAACAGAACAGGCCCATACAATCGTCCTCAATCCGTTGTCAAGACATCGCTTGATTGTAGCCCCTGCTACAAAAAACATTGCCCGAAAACACAAAATCCGGAAGCTTCGCCATGTATGCAACAAATCGAGACAACAATCGTCTTCGAAAACCTAACAGCTCAACTTAAATAATAGAAACATGTAAATTATTCTTAAAAATGAAAATTTTTGTTGAAAACAATTGGAATTTCGGGTTTTCTTTATTAGACATCTGACGATTACGAAGAGGTTATGATTCTATGCATATAAAATTTCTAAAGGTGAAGAATTTTAAAAGTTTCAGAACTCTAGAGGTGCATTTAGATAATCTAAATGTTCTCATAGGAGCTAATGCTTCGGGAAAATCAAATTTTGTCCAGATATTTAAATTTTTAAAGGATATCGAAACTTCAGGATTGGATAATGCAATATCTATGCAAGGAGGAGATGATTATTTAAGAAATATCAATATCAATAAATCAGAATCTATAAGCATACATATCGTTATAGAAAACAGAGGCAAGTTAGGGCTTATTAGACGAGTTCAGGGACAACTCATAGGAATTCGGCCATACGAAACAATTTATGAATTCGAAATAAACGTAAAAAAAAGAAAAAACGGTTTTGAAATCGTCAAAGATGTCGTTACTCACAAGTGCCGTTTCGATAAGGTGAA
>CAZKNI010000444.1:0-3879 GCA_964554055.1 uncultured Phycisphaerae bacterium
TGCCTGCCAGGGCAACGAGTATGAGTCTGAGGAACTTCGCGATGTCCGAATATATGATTCGAAGATATTCCGTATTTCTCACATAAAAAATCAATTAACTTTTTCAACGATGCAAGCTGATTAGCACTGGGATATTGCACGTCAAAATTTCCGACAAGACAAATTCCTATTCCATGCTTGTTATAATAATTCGAAGGCGTTTTACAATGCGCACCTTGCTTCTGTTTTTTCCATCGAGGCCCCACTTCCACATATCCGTCAGGCGTATCCGTACCGTTTCCGATAACAAAATCATATCCCAACTCGTCCCAGCCTCTCGCACGATGGGCACGGTCGAAAGCTCTCGCGCCACCGTTTGGAGTTGCACTATGATGTATGATTATCGCAGACCATTGACGCTGACGATGGCGAGGAAACCAAGCAGCGGGAATACCGGAAAATCTATGAAATCCTCTTGACGAATGAGACCTATTATTACGAGTTTCTTTATGTCCCGAATAATTGTTTACCGTCAGGTTATTTTGCGTAACGCGATGAGGCATTGTAACTATCGGAGAAGGAAGGGTTTTAAGAACACGCTGTTGATGTAAGCTACAGCCACATAATACGACAAGCACCATAACCGATATACATAAGCCTGCTATAACGACTTCGTAAAGTCTCACCTCTTTTCCCTCCTACTTATTTGTTTGTATTCCTCAATCTTTCTAAAACTCACTAAACAATAATTGTTTACTAAATAACCTATCGGCAGGAAAAGAGTACGCAAAAATAAATTTTTTAAAATATTGTAATTATTCATCCCGAATAAGCACCTCCTGTGCTATTCCAGATATCCAAGGTCTGATAATCGTTCCGTAAGCAACTTTTGGTCTTCCTCCGAAAACACTGTTTCCGGAACTTTAGCTGGCTCATATTTTTCCGGCGGCTCATATTGTACTTCCGGAGCAGGGTCAAACATATCTATCAAAACCTTGCCTTCCATATCAACAGGAACGGGCAAATTAAGCATTGCAAGCAGCGTCGGCGTTATATCCGCTATATTAGCTTCGAGTGTAAACCCTGACTTTATGTTCCGACCGTTAGCAACAAAAATTCCGTCTATCCTATGTGTTCCTCCAAGCCTACCGTCTAATGCCCATTTAACCGAACGAGTTCCTCTTATTTTCCTTATCACAGCTAATCCTTCTTTCGGTATCAACATCAAATCGGGCATATTGGAATTTCTATCTCTTGTACAATTATACAATTCTTCAGGTTTCACAACTCTTTCAAAAATTTGTTTGCCGAATTTCTCATCTTTAGCTTGTAAAAATTTTTCTATTAATTCGTCTCTTAACGTTTCATATTCGTCAGGCTCTACGATTCCCATAGGCTGACGCCCTTTTAGATTTATGTATAAAAACCCATACATACCCGCATGCATTACACAAGCACGAGTTTTACTCCAATCAATAGCTAAATCCGCTTCTATACCCGCATTAGGCTGAGAAAATCGAGAAGCCTTTTTCTTTGTTATTCTCGAAATTGTGTGTTTAATTCGCGTTTTAGCCTGTGATATGCTACTTGTAAATTGAAGATATCCCCAACGTTTCAACAACAGGTTTGGCTGAGCTCTTCCGTCCAGGCTGCCATGACCGTGATCGGACATAATTAAAATCGTAGCGTTATTTTCATGAGCTATATCAACCAAACGAGCAAGACATTTATCAAGTTCAGCGAAGCAGCTATTCACCATGCGCCTTTGTGTCGGATATCTTCTGGCACCTTCAGGCGTAAGATATTTCCAGCATTTATGCTGAATATTGTCAACAAGTTTGAACAGAACCATCATGACATCAGGTTGATAATGTTCGATTCCTATTCGTGCTAAATTTACGCCCTGATGGAAGCTACGCTTAATATATTCGAGATTTTCGCCGAATTTGCTTCGCCCTCCCAAGATACCGCGTTGCCAATTCGTGCTATAGCTATAATCCGGTATCTCTCGCAAAATAATTTCTTTTAAATCGCGAGGATATGTAAACTCGGCATTTATGGAAGGCGTTTCAAATCCACTTATTACAAATCCGTTAGCAGGCTGAGGAGGATACGTCATCGGAAGATGAATCGAACCTATTTTAAATCCGTTTTCCGAGAGTATTTGCCAAATCGTTTTTTCCTTTATTTCAAATGTGCTATTAAATGCAAGTGTATTTGTCTTAGGGTCATAATGTTCAAAATCTATTACCCCGTGCCTGCCAGGGCCCATACCTGTCATAAACGTCGTCCAAGCAGCAGGCGTAATAGGGGGAGCTGTACTCTTGAGAATTCCGCTGCTACCCGTTTCGATTAAATGCTGAAGAGTCGGCATTAATCCTTCGTTCATCATCGGGCCAAGGACATCAAAAGTTGCACCGTCCAGGCCAATAATAAATACCTTTTTAGCTGACTTGTTATTAATTGCTTCAGACAACTTGTTTACTCCATTAGGATATTTTTTACGACTTTTTAATAAATTCTCTAATTCATTTGTTATTTTATTCTCATCTCATCAAAACAAAATTACAAATAAAAAATATATCTGCAAATATTTAAAGATTCAAATTATTATACTCTATAATGTATGCGAAAGATAGCTCGCACATTTCGAAGCAAATGAGCAAATAAAACCGGATATGCTGCACTTATACCGGAATACATCAATCAGGATTATTATAGCACTGTATTTGACAGATTCTCGCTTGCTCCAAGCCATTTGTCGCAATTACATCGATTCGAATCCGTCTTGTCCGTATAACATCAAAACGATGTATCCTCAGACGCTGATAATTTCCGGTTTCACTGATTAATTCGCGCCAGCCAGTATTTGCATAATATGAGATTTTATAATCTCTAACGGTTTCCGGCTGAGCAGCCCAAATCATCTCTTTGTTATAGGCGTTAGATGTTTTGTCATGAAGCAGAGTTAAAACCCTATGCAACCCCGTATCGAAAATAAGCCTAATTTCGTTCATTGACACTTCATTCTGCCAATTCAGTTCAATTGACGCAGGCAACTCGCGAGAAATCCAGCGATTTGTCGACTTTTTAATGTCATATCTCGGATGCAATCCATCTTTACCGAACACAGCTCTTGTCAATGTCGAAACGACATTTTCCGCTCGTCCATTCTCCATTTGCGAAGAGGCCTTGACAGTTGCAAGTAAAGCCAAATTACTGTCTGATGTTTGCGATACATCTATTCCCGGAAGAAAACAATCATCAGAAATTAATTTTTCCTGAACCTTTGCGATGATTTTCTCATCACGTGTCAAAGCAATTAAATCGATATTCGACTTGGCGGCAACAGCAGCTGCCGTCCCAACACCTTGACCTATTACGCCACACGTTGCCATTACTCGCGTAGAAGCAAACGCACAATGAGTTGCACTAATATTCCTGCCTGCAAACATCAGATTGTCGATATCGGCACTGACGCAAGCACGAAGAGGAATAGGATATAGATATGGCGGAGGCGGCTGATGACACGGATTTTCATCAATTGCGTCTATTCCCTCAGGCGGATGAGTGTCCATAGACCAGCCACCATAAGCAATAGAATCATTAAAATGTGTAGCGTTCATTACATCGTTGCCGGTAAGAGTATATAAGCCTACAAATCGCCTCGATTCACGCTTGGCGGGAAGAAACCCAAACCAGGTTAAAGCGTAATTTTCAGCTCCGTGATTTCCGCTGTTTTTAATGTGATCCCAAACTCCTAACAAAATTCTCAACAATTCGTGTCGAATTTTAGGTGTGTCTTTTATCTGATCAAGGCAGCCTCCCCATTCTATCCACCAAAAACCGTAATTGAATATTTCATGATTACGAAACTTCAATTCTTCTTCGGTAAATTTT
>CAZKNI010000445.1:0-3249 GCA_964554055.1 uncultured Phycisphaerae bacterium
AATACAAACATCAAAATCATTTTTTGCATTTTCCACATTATTCATAACGGTACAACTTCCTGTACAAGAGGCCAAAGGACAAGTTCCTGAATAGCAAGATGGGCGGGAAGGGCACAAATGTCAGCCACCAATTTACCTAACTCCTTAGGCTGAATACATTTTTTGCGTATCTCTTCTTTAACGGCAGGATGTTGAAAATAATTGGCAGCTTGCATAAAATCGGTAGCACCCCACGACGGCATTAGACAAGTGGCTCGAACATTATAAGGCCGCAATTCTGTGTACAACCCTTTTGTCAGATGCAATAGGCCTGCCTTAGCAGCGCCATATATCGACCATTCAGGCCAAGCTTCTATCGAACACACAGATGCAATATTAATTATCGTTCCGCTTTTCTGGCTTCGCATTATTTTTGCCGCCCTTGCACAACCCAAAATAGCACCTGTTAAATTTACATCTATGCATTTGCGAATATCATCATCACTTTGATCAGCAACCGCTGCAGGCTTTATCACAGCACCTGCGTTGTTAATTAAAATATCGAGCCTACCTGCGGACTCTTCAAGAACCTCATCAAAAACCTTATCCCAATCGATTTCATTTGTAACATCTGCTACAATCGCAGTAGCTCCGGAAATTTCGGCAGCCTTTTCAAGTCGAGCTTTATTTCTCGCCGTTATCCAAACCTTTACGCCTTCCTCAACTAAAATCTGGGCTATGCCGAGTCCGTAACCGGTTGAGCCACCCGTAACAACAGCTATTTGTCCGTCTAACCGCTTTTTTGCCATATTATTTCTCCTCTTTTCCAAAAGAATAAAGTTTGTGAAACATAATTTTTAATATTAAAAATCGCAAATCAGATGCAAAAAACCAAAATCTATCTCGTTGTTATTCTACTCTTTCTCGTAAATCCGCCAATAGACAGTTCAAGGAAAAATATGGACATTTTTAAGTTCAACATTTATTCTAATTAAAAAATTAATGATTTTTTAAGCGGATAACACAATATGGAAAACATATCTCAACTTGTCGATGAATTATTAAAAAATGCATCTTTTACTGTACATACATGCGGCATATCAACGCCACCTCACAGCGAAAAATATACTGTTATTTCTCCATTCGGAAGAATAATGCTCGGATGCAAAGGATTATTAACAATCAAGCAAATGAACAAAACTTATTACCTAAAATCTTCAACTGCTGTCCTCGTCCCTCCAAATACCAAAGTTACTTTTATACACTCGCCAAATACAAAATTTTATTGGCTATATTACAATATATATTACAATAACACAGTAGACATATCGGAAATAATTGCACCGGCAAGACTAAATTTACGGGCTAATAATAAAATGAGCAATACTTTCAAAAACCTCATAATAGCGTTTAAACAATCTACACTTGAAAGTCGTTTCAGGATAATAGCATCACTTGCTTGTTTGATAGAACCATTTATGCAAACTAAAAACATACTTGATTATCCTGTAAAATCTAAAGAAATAGCTCGTTTATTACCTGTTATTCAATACATAAATACTCATATTAATAAACCTCTAACCTTATGTCAGCTCGCCAACATTGTTCATCTTTCCCCTGTTTATTTCTCGGAGTTATTTTCGAAAACTCTGAATATCTCACCTATTCAATATCTAATTAAAAGGCGCATCACACGGGCCAAAGAATATTTACTCTTCACAAATGAATCAATCTCACAGATAGCGCAACAAATAGGATTTAAGGACTCATTTTATTTTTCCAGATTATTCAAACGCAAAATCGGAATGAGTCCTTTGCAATATAGGCAACTTTATCAACACGACGTCAAACGAAAAATTAATTATTATTCTTTCAATATAAACAATACATAATAGGAAGCATCACATCGGCAGACAGTATTATGTGCAGATTAATAACCGACAAACAGGCAAAAGAAATTATTAAAGACATCCTTGCTAAAGGAGCAGATAATGCACAATACGTCTATGACAATTTCATCAAATTTACAAACAAGTATCATCTCGACATATCACGTCAAGTCATAAGCCAAAACCGAAACGGAAAATATATTTGCAATTGTTTGCTCATAATAAATCCGGGCGCTTCAGGCAACATTATTTTAACCGAGCTAAACGAAGCGACAATTGCTCAGCTAAGATTTCTTGCGGGACAGATTGAAAATTTCGATATAGGATTTTTACAAAGCATAATAGATGAAACGGACACGGGAAAAGAAAAAATCTTATCACAAGCAGGCTTCCGCCGATTGTGTTTACTTGAAATAATGGAGCTCGAGTCCAATTTTAACAAATTCAATATTCCTGTAAATGACGAGGAAGCTTTAGCTGTCAACTGGCTTACATTCAACAACAACCTGCAAGACGAATTCGAGAATACAATAATAGCGAGCTATAAAGATAGCATGGATTGCCCGGAAATAACAGGCCTACGAAGCAAACAAGAAATATTGATAGGCCATAAATATTCCGGAAACTTTACACCCCAATTTTGGCTGATGTTAAAATACAAAAAGCAAAATGCAGGAATAATCCTCCTCAACGAAGCTGTTGAAGAACCTCAAAGACTCGATTTAATTTATATGGGCATCGTTCCTGAATTTCGCGGAAAAGGTCTCGGAAAAATTCTGCTTAGCCATGCAATCAAACTCGCTGAAAACAGTAAAATACGTAAAATTCGACTTGCCGTCGATTCAAGAAATATTCCAGCTATAAGGTTGTATCACAAAATAGGATTTAGTACAATTCAGCGTCAGATTGTTTTCGCTGTACTCAATGAAAACAGAAGAATGAAAAACAAAAGGAACGATAGATAATGGCTACTGATAGCTGTGAAATTAATATTCGAGTAAGATATGTCGAGACAGACCAAATGGGATATGTCCATCATTCGCAATATGCTATATATTTCGAAATGGGAAGAACGGAGCTATTGCGAAAATGTGGCGTGAGCTATCGCGAAATGGAAGAATCGGGCGCCTTTTTTGTCGTTACGAAGCTTGAGCTACGATATCGCGCGCCGGCAAAATATGACGATGAACTAAAATTAATAACAACGACAACTAGGCTAACTCGCGCCAGAATAGAACATGAATATAAGCTTTACCGAAAAAACGATAATCTCCTACTCACCGAAGGACATTCGACATTAGCTTGCGTAAATCGTAACGGGCAAATCGTCGCTATTCCGGATATGTTCATGCAATATTTAACGGAATAACCCCGAAAAACA
>CAZKNI010000446.1:0-3545 GCA_964554055.1 uncultured Phycisphaerae bacterium
TTTTTTTGTGTTTTATGTTGATACGCTCTACGGAAAGAGCATTCTCGATGTCATCTTGACCAATAATAATTATCCGGAATTGCCCAAAATTAAGACGGAAGCGGAATATACGTTGACTCCGGCACCGAAAAATCCCGGTGATAGCGATGGAAGGCGTTTGATTGACGGGGAAAAGCCTTATGATAATTGGCGTAGGTGTGTAGGTTGGAATTATACCGATGCACAAGTGATATTCGATTTGAAGAAAGTGTATTTTGTCGATAGGGTTGACCTTAGGCTGATGGGCAAGGCGTGTCCCAAATCGATAAAAGTAGGTGTGAAAAAAAAGGACAATGAGGAATTTAAGGAAATAGCAGCTAAAGATATAGAGCGGAAGAAGGGAAGTTTTTGGGTAACAATAGATTTCAATAATTATGTTCCCGCGCGATATGTTCAAATAAAACTGCTGTTGGATAAATGGGGATTTTATCTTCGAGAAGTTCGAATATGGGGGAAATTGGCAGAAGATGATATTTCACGTATTGTTGAACCTGCCATATCAGTGAAGGATAACGCGCTTGTAATAATTTCCGGGGAGCAGCCTAACGCAGCTATTGTTGTAGCGGATAATGCGTCTCGGAAGACACTTGTAGCGGCGCGTTTTTTACAAGATTTTTTAAGACGAATGACAAATGTCGTTTTGCCGATGATAACGGTTTCCGGTTCGCAAGGTGTTAAACGAAATATCTATGTCGGGCCGGAGCTTGACAAAGTAGGGATAATTCAACAATATCCGGGTAATGAGCGATTTATGGTCAAAAAAATCGATAACAGTCTCATCTTGTCGGGGAATGATAAGGGGAATTATAGCGGAACTAAAATGGCAGTGTGTGCGTTTTTGGAATATTTGGGGGCAAGGTATTATAGGTATGATAAGCCGAAGACTTATTTGATTGTTCCCAAATTAGATGTAATAACAATAGGAAAATTAATGTTGGACGAAAGGCCAGCGTTTACTCGCAGAAGTATGTGGAAACCTTTTGACGCGGGTTATCAAGAATATGCAAAATTATGGTGGGATTGGAACAAACTTGGCGGAATAATTTTATACACGAGTCATAACGATTTTGTTCCGAAAAGTGAATTTGCGAAGCATCCCGAATATTTTGCGATGCTAAAAGGTAAGCGAACATGCGAAGGGGAATTTCAATATTGCCTGACAAATCGTGATTTAATCAAGCTTGTTGCACAAAAGGCAGCAAAGTTTTTCGAAAGAAATTCTAAGAGTTTTTCTTATTCTCTGTCGCCTCGTGATTGCGGGGGATTTTGTCAATGTCCGGAATGCAAAAAAATCGATGCAAAATTCGGCAGACAGATGTCTAATCGAGTGGCAATGTTTGCGAATGCAGTTAGAGAAGAGCTTGACCGTACTTTTCCGCAATATCGAAATAGGTATCTCGTATTTTATGCTTATTGGTACACAAAGCAGCCTCCTCGCAAAATTATTTTAAAAAAAGGTGTTGTGCCGATACTTGTCGGAGACGGCTGCCATATGCATTTTTGGAATGACCCGTCTTGCAAAAAGAATGTAATAATAGATTCCATATTGTCAGAGTGGCAGACAGTGAGTAGCGAACGAGTTGCCATTTATGACTGGTATATTCCCGGAATCAGTGATAAGCGCTGGGAATATTTTCCTTGGATTGCGATACGAAAGCCCATTAACGACCAGCAATATTGGTATACTCGTCATAATGTACGTTGGATACAATATGAAACGGAGCATAGAATGCGATATCTGCCGTATCGCTGGATAACGTATTATATTGCTGCACGTGGGCTATGGAATCCTTGGCAATCGCCTGAAAATATTCTCAAAGATATTTGCAGTCATTTGTATGGCAGGGCATCCGATGTTATGTTTAAGGTTTATATGTTGCTGGATGATGCGATGTTGCAGAGTAAACAGCACGGGTTTACGTGGCATTTTCCAAGTCCCGAAAAAATTTATTCGGTAGAGTGTCGCGCTAAAATTCAATCGCTATTGAAGCAGGCTTTGGAATTGACGAAATCTAACAAAGATGATTTTTCGCGTGTAAATGATGCAATAGACGTATGGAATAGCGGCTGGGACAGATTGAAGAAACTTTCGGAGAAAGAAACAAAAGTCGGGAAAGAATATAATCCGAATCTAAAAAAGAAAGCAGCTCCAAAAAAGAAATAAACAGTTTTGTCTAAGGATTTATTCGGGAATGAATGGCTTAGGTAGATATGGCAATTCTAAGCCAAACGTTTTCATTATTTCCGTGTTTGTGAAAGTTGCTTGGGGTTCGCTATCAACGGTAACTTTTCCGTTGTCCATAATTAATGCTCTGTTGCAAACTTCTAATAGCAGAGGCAAATCGTGTCCAGCGATAATCATCGTTTTGTTCATAGATTTTAGAAGTTCGATTGTTTTTCTTCGACATGAAGGGTCGAGGCTTGCGGAAGGCTCATCCAAAATTAAGATGTCAGGGTTCATAGACAAGACGGTTGCGATTGCAACCCGATGCTTTTCGCCTATTGAAAGATGATGGGGGCTGCGCCGGCGAAGATGAGTTGTTTGAGTAAAGCTTAATGCTTGTGTAACTCTCCGAGCTATTTCGTCCGATGACAAATTCATGTTTAAGGGCCCAAAGGCAACGTCTTCTTCGACAGTCGGCATGAAAAGTTGATGATCGGGATTTTGAAACACAAAGCCAATATGTTTTCGAATTTCTCGGATGTTGGAAGCCATCAGCTTTTTTCCGGCGACAAATATTTTGCCGCTGAAAGGGATAAATCCTCCGATTGCAAGCAAAAGAGTGCTTTTTCCCGCTCCGTTTCTGCCGGCGAGCGCGACCTTTTCTCCCTCGTAAATATTCAAATTAATGTCGTTTAATGCACAAGGTCCGTCAGGATATGTATATGTCAAATTTTCAATTTTTATTATTGGCCTATTGTTCATTTGCTTATTATCTCGCTGTAACGGAACAATACAAATATGCCGCTGTGATGATTATAATAGCTAAATCTCTAAATCGGAATTTTAATTTTCGTACGGATTTTATCTGTCCGTCATATCCTCGAGCTTGCATAGCTTGGAAGATTTTTTTTGATGATTCGTATGACCGAATAAAAAGCATCGCTATCATTGTTCGCGAACTTTTGACCTTTAAGCTAACTGATAGCTTGCCTATGCTGCGTGCACTTCTTGCACGAAGCATTTGATGTGCCTGTTCTATTAGCTCGAATAGATATCTATATAGAAACGCTAATTGAATTGTCAAAATCTGCGGCACATGAAATTTTCGCATCGCTAACAGGATTTGCTCAAATCGTGTTGTGCTCGCTAATCCTACAAGGACGGTAACTCCGAAAACGTATTTTAGCAATAAATTCACAGCAACGATATATCCGCCGGAAATTAAATATGATGTATGATTTATCGTTATGTACTGTGCGGATTTGTCGAACATCGGTGTAAATAATATGATTGTTATGATAAACGGGCTGCAAATTAGAATTTGCTTTCCGACGAATTTCCA
>CAZKNI010000447.1:0-2574 GCA_964554055.1 uncultured Phycisphaerae bacterium
AAACAATGTTTGAACAGGATTGGTTAGAAGCAGAACTTCGAGCGGAAAAAGCTAATGAATTGCTTGAAGCTCACAGGTGGGAAGAAGCACTGCATGAGCTACAGGTTGCAGTGGAAATCTATCCGGAAAATTCCAATTGGCAGAGCACTCTCGCAAAATTACTTGACGAAATGGAAAAATACGACGAGGCAATAAAAGCGTATGAGAAAGCTATTGAAATGGAGCCTCACAATGTCGAATTATTGACTAATCTCGCAATAGATTACACCCGAATTGGGGAATATTCCAAAGCTATCGAGCTTTTCGAACAGCTTGAACAAATGGACGCCGATTACGAACCTGCTTATTGCCACAGAATATATATTTATTCCGCAATGGGCGAACATGAAAAAGCGGAAGAAATGTTCTACTTAGCAAGGCAGATTTCGGAGCATTGTCCGATATGTTATCATCACTTGGGAATATCGTTGTTTACTCGTCAGGAATATGAAAAAGCTCTGTATTGTTTTAAGATGACAAAAGATATGCGGGCGGATTATCCGCAGATAAATCAACGAATAGCTCAATGTTATATTAGGCTTGGGAATATAGACAAAGCAATCCAAAGCTATCTCGAAGAGTTAAAGAACGATCCGAAAAATACCGAAGCGATGATGCAATTGGGACTTGTCCTTCTGGACACAAGACAAATAGATTCCGCAAGAGAAAAATTCCATCGAATTTTGGAATATGACCCTGACAACATAACTGCTAAGATATATTTAGCTAATCTTGCAATGGCTCAAGAAAATTACGCACAGGCCATTGAATATTATAATAGCATAATCGAGGAGCAGCCCGAGAGAATAGAGGTAAGAAAGCAACTTGCACAGGCATATTATTATACGAATCAATGGCATTTTGCCCGCGAGCAATTGGAATCTATTTTAGCGTATGATGAAGAACAGCCTGAAGTCATTATGCAGCTGGCACAGATATATATTGAAGAAGGGGAGCCTGAATCGGCGCAATATTATCTGGAAGAGCTCGAAAAAATGCTGCCGTATCAGCCTGAGATATTACACAATTTAGCTGTCTGCCATCTTATGCAGGAAAATTGGGACAAAGCGGAAGAATATTGTCAAAATGCGCTGAAAATTAAGGGCGATTATCTGCCAGCGTTAAGCAGGCTTATCGAAGCCTATATTGAATGCGAAAGAATCGAAGACGCTCAAGCGTTGATTGATAAGGCACTTGAAGAATTTCCCGATAACGGGGAAATTCTGGCATTAGCTGATGATTTTAGAAGCAATAAATGTACGACAATCCATAAAGCTCTCATACCGGTAAAGCGGATAGGCAGACGTTTAGGCAAATGGCTCGAATCAATCGCTACCGTATTAAGTTTATGGTAACGCATCGATTAGCTTTTGCTCGCACATTTTAACGCATGTCTTTTTGGGGCATATCGGACGTTTTGTGCTTTTGTGATTTTAATAAACGCGACAATATCGAATTTACAATTCCCCCCTTCCGCACAGAGCTGAACAACGTCATTGCGAGCGAAGCCGCCAGGCGGAGCGCAGCAATCTCTTCTTTCAATTTGCAATCGACAATCTCTTCTCTGCGTCATTGCGAGGAGCGAAGCGACGCGGCAATCTATTCATTCAATCATCAATCTCTTTTTTTTCTTCACGAGGCAGGGAACACGGGAGAATTCAAGAGCTGATAGGCTTGTCGCTGACGATGCTTCGTCAGCGACAAGCCTATTTTTATAATCGCATCAAACGAACGATTTCATCGACGCTGATTATCGCCGATTCGCAGCGCAACGCGCGACAAATTTGAATTTGCAATTCCCGCTCCTGCACAGAGTCATTGCGAGGAGTCGGACCCTAAAATCTAAAAATGTTTCATGTTGAGACAAACGCTTTTAATATTTGAGTTTTAGGGTCTGACGACGCGGCAATCTAATTTTATACATCGCCGAAAAGCGTTTTTCATTGTCTCAGCGCCTTTCGCCGCGAGCAAAAACAGGCTGAAGAGATTGATGATTGAAGATTGAGGATTGAAGATTGATGTCGGAGTGCCGACGGCACGGAAATCCGGCTATCGACGGAATTGATGATTTGAGATTGTGCAGCTTCGTGCAGGCTTTTGCTCGTTGCACTCGCATCACAGCGTTACTCGCTCCAATAAAGTTTGCTCATTGCATCATGCCTCAACGCGAAAGCGCAAAATCGGGCTGTGCCTGCGAGAAATGTTTCGTTATTTTTAAGCCTGTTCGCGGAGAATGGCTCTTGCTGTCGCATCATCTTCCATCGCGAGCAAAAACAGGCTGTGCCTGCATTCGTCATTGCGAGGAATGAGCTCGAAGAGCGAATGACGCGGCAATCTCTTCTCAATCATTCCCGACGGTTCCGAAGGAATGCCGCCGGCAGATTTTCCCAATGGGACTTCACTTCGTTCAGCGTTTCACTCAACAATCCTCAATTTCTTAAATCTCTTCTTTGCCTGTCAATCTTCAATCATCAATCAACAATCATCAATTCTTTATCTTTCCTCACGCCGCGAAGTTTTGCGAAGCGAAACGCA
>CAZKNI010000448.1:0-2529 GCA_964554055.1 uncultured Phycisphaerae bacterium
GGAAGGGATAATATGTTTTGCACTTAAATAAAGCGCAAGGATGTATAATATCACGGAAATTAGCCACCAAATAGCCATTGCTAACACTTTTGGTAACAATGCGAAGGTTAAAAAAATCGGGCGTGCACTTGGGGGATAATATCCGAGAGATTTTGGGTCGCAGAGAGTTCGGGTTTCGATGGCGTGCTTTGAAGCTTTGTATATCGCGAGGAAATCGCCTCTGTTATGAGTCGAACGTACTAGGTTGCTGATTAGCGTTCCAATAAGGATAACTAAAATAATAGCTAAGATTGTATTTCGGATATTTTTGTTTGACAAATCAAATATCATTGTGATTTTTGTTATGATGTTTGTTCCGATTTTTCCCTTTCGTCCGAATGCAGATTGTGTGAATGAGTATGAATATGTTTGTGAATGTCTTTCGTGTCAACGAATAATAACGGAAAGATAATGTCGCTTAGGCAGCATGGGAACCAGACAGCTAAGAAGAGAAATACGAGTATCGCGAGATATGCCCAAGCGGTTATGCTATCGCCCTTGGCCATTAATATGTGGAATAACGATGCCCATGTGCTTATTAAAACATGTCCTGCGTGAGGAAATTTTGTTGTCGGGGCGAAATATGCGATTATTATTCCGGCGAAAGCAAGCGGGTTGATTAGCCACCATTTTTCGATAAATCCGATATGTGTATGACGATGTGGCATTTTCAGTAAAAATTCGCCTAAATAAGGGATTAGGGAGTCGCTTAGCGTGGCGATGCCTACGGAGCCAACATATCCTATTATTGCAAGCGAGAAGAAATTAATGTTGGCAGAATTTCCCCGTTTGTATATGCAATACATCGATGCGGTTACGAGGGCGCTTAGCAATACGTGAGTAGGGTGTAAAATATAAAAGACCGTATGTGAAACGTGATGAGGGAGATTTTTGAATAATAGCATAAAAATGATTCCGCTTATCGCACCTGCGAAAGTAAACGGGGCGTGATGTTCGAGTTCATGCATTATGTGTTTGAACATTGTTATTCCTCCATAGCTACCGTTGTTGTTTGTACAATTAGGATATGATATTTATACGTCAAATACAAGCAGATGTTTTGTTTGCGTAAATCGGACGTTTATTCAATATGAAAGTTCGTATGTTCAATTGACAATTATTGCAAGGGTTATTATAATTTTTTCTTATGTATTTCAGAAGCTATACTTAATTTATTAGGAAAGGATAACAAAATGAAACCGTCAAAGAATCCTCTGGAACTTGCGGTACAGCAGCTTGACGAAGCTGCAGAGATTATGAAACTTGATTCGACTTTACACAAGATTTTTCGTAAGCCAAAGCGTGTATTACAGGTTTCCATTCCGGTAAAAATGGATAGCGGAGAGTACGAAGTTTTTACCGGTTATCGTGTTCATCATAATTTTAATAGGGGTCCGACAAAAGGAGGAATTCGTTATCATCCCGACGTTACTCTTGAGGAGGTGCAGGCTCTTGCAATGTGGATGACTTGGAAATGTGCAGTTGTAAATATTCCTTATGGCGGCGCGAAAGGGGGCGTTGTCTGTAATCCCAAAGAGATGAGTATGCGCGAGCTTGAAGCTTTGACTCGACGATTTACGTTTGAGATTTGCGCTATGATAGGTCCGGATAGCGATATTCCCGCTCCCGATGTTTATACAAATCCGCAAGTAATGGCATGGATAATGGATACATATAGCATAATCAAGGGGCATTCGGTGCTTGGAGTTGTAACAGGCAAGCCTGTTAGCATAGGGGGTTCTCTTGGGAGAAGCGAAGCTACCGGTCGAGGTACGGTGATAACGGCTCTTGAAGCGTGCAGGGTATTGAATATTAGTCCTAAAGATGCTAATGCGGTTATTCAAGGTTTCGGAAATGCCGGTTCTGTAGCAGCTCGTTTGCTTTCGGAAGAAGGCGTCAAGATTATAGGTGTAAGTGATTCGAAGGGCGGAATATACAATTCGAAAGGTTTGGACATTGCCAAGTTGATTCGGATTAAGGAAGAAACCGGTTCGGTTGTGAATTATCAAGATGCTGATAAGATAAGTAATGAAGAGTTGCTTGAACTGAAGGCAGATTTGTTGATTCCCGCTGCTCTTGAAGCGGTTCTTACCGAGAAGAATGCAGACAATGTTAAAGCCAAAATAATAGCGGAAGCTGCTAACGGTCCTACGACGATGGAAGCGGACAGAATATTGGAAAGCAAAGGGATATTGATTATTCCGGATATATTGGCGAATGCCGGCGGGGTTGTTGTATCTTATTTTGAATGGGTTCAGAGTTTGCAAAGTTTTTTCTGGGATGAGGATATGGTTAATCGTCAGCTCAGTAAAATTATGAAAAAAAGTTTTGAGGATGTTATAGCTGAACGTGAAAAATGGGATGTTTCGATGCGTATGGCTGCCCACATTCTTGCGATTGAGCGTGTAGCGGAAGCTACGACAATTCGCGGAATATATCCGTAATAAGCATATATGAGTTTTTGATATGTAAAATTTCCCGATTGATTTA
>CAZKNI010000449.1:0-2541 GCA_964554055.1 uncultured Phycisphaerae bacterium
TATACACACCTTCGGGTGTACCCTTCGGCACATACACCGTAACCCAAAAGCCGGCTATAGAGGGATAAGCCACTTCTTCGACATTCTCAAGCGGAAACAACGGATCAGCGTAAATCCCTGCTATCGAACGAATACGATAAACTTTTACGTTATCAGCCGATATCCTCGAACCCTTATCACAGTGCAAATCACTGACAGACACATTAAGTAAAACTCTGCGCTTCGATTCTCGAGGAACAACAATTATCTGAAACGATTCTCTTTCGTTGCACCCGGAATATAACATTATCTCTTTTTGTTCCTTAGGCAAATATACCTGACGATTTTGCGAAATTTTGCGCATACTGCTTTCGCAAAAAACGCTAAATTCACGCCCTGTAATCATCGCTTTCCGCATATTTTTTTTGTCCCATATACGCGCATTGACGCGTCCGCTAAGCTTCAATACTTTCTCGCCTATTTCTTTTACTCTTTTCGATAAAATCTCTTTCAATTCATCACTTATCCCGCCCTTCTCATAACTCTTCTCGCACATCAATAACTCATTCTTTAAGCTAGCTAAACTCTGCTGCTCATCATCCTTCAAAAACAACTTATTGGACATCAATGTATCCGCCAAAGCTTTAATTGTTTGATAATCCTGGGATTTTAGCGCAAAAACAACGCGAGAAATAGATTTAGCATTAAATCGAGTTCCTTTAGACACCCTAATAGCTCTTATGTCAAAATCATCAGCTGGAAATTGACCGTTTGCATAGCTGCCAACCCAAAATAACGTCTTTTTATCAATACGAATAGGTGATATGGGAATTTTTGTATAACTAGAAATTAGCTCACCGTCTAAATAGAGCTGAATTTTTCCGTTTACCGAATCAGAAAAATCCCATTGCAACGCAATATGAGACCAGCGATTATTATCTATCAGCGAGCTCTTAATATGAATATGCTTTTGCCTTATAGGCCGACCGTTTCTAAACAAATAATGTATCGTTCCAAGACCGTAAAACCGCAAATAAATCCTTTCATTATTGTTCTTAAAAAGCGTAAAAATATGATCCCGATTCGACTGATTTTCAACTCCTTCAAGCGGACGATACCTAATAAGCATTTCTACCGTTCCTTGTTCCGCTGGAAACCAGTTTTGAGCTATATAGCCCAACGCTTTTCCCATACGCACATGAATATAACGTACATCTCTTTCTTTTAATATAATTGGCTGTTTTTTCCCTTTTGCAACAACAGGCTTTAACTGACCTGCGATACTTTTGGCTATCAATGAATTATCAAAATAAAGAGAAAATACAGTCTTTTCGTCATCCGACAACAACTCTTTTTCCAGCTTTCCGGTTTGGCTAAACCCCGTTACACTAAAAGCGAAAATCAATATTAATGTAACAACTGAAAACACAAAAACGTTTATATTGATTCTCCCATTCATCATTTACGTATATCCTTTCACAATCATTTATCATAAAAGCACATAAATCATTGTTTTCGTTCTAATCGTAGCAAAACACCCTCGCCACCATAAAGCGTCAACTTATAAAAACCTTTTTGAACCCGCAACGAAATCCATTCTTTCTTTTTCGTATCATATTTTTTGACAGCTTGATAACCTCGAGCAAGCGAAAACTGCAAATTACCCCGAAGCGAAGCATCTTTTACCTCTTTACAAGCCCCAAATCGCTTATTAACAAACATCAAATAAACACACTCATCGTTTCTGTCAGCTGCATTTTCAAACTCTCCGACAATAAATCTCTCGCCAACCAAATTTTCGATACCGTCGATACATCCTTCCGTATAACCTTTTGCCCCTGTTGGAACACACTTACCTGTATGATAGACCTTTACCGAACGTAATTTTTTAAATATCACCCATAAATTATTAAGGCTACGATTAAGCTTCTTCACGTAATAATACACCTTTGTAGGCTTATCATCGACATCACGAACAAGCCCATCGCCATACGCTTTACTTGTTATCTTATAATTATAATACCAAATTCCTTTCACTCCATACGCCAACAACGAATTCACCTGCCAATACAAATCCGATTCGCTTGCTTGACGATAAGGGCCGTGACGAACATTCAATACAAACCCCATATGCCCTATATCAGCTTCCAACGCCTTATCTCGAAGAACCTCATGAATTGCATAAAATCTGTTTTCGTTTGTTATGCCATCTTTATACAACACATAACCCGTCGTCAACAAAACAGCAGGCTTAACGATGCGCATATATTCTTCGATATATTTCTCGAATCCCCCGCCGATACTAAACGGATATGACATCAGCGTGCTAATTGGCAAATTACGCCCGTCATTCTCATATATATAATCAAAAGCCAGCCCCAATCGATGAAATTCTTCGATACTTTTTGACTCATCAGACAATAAATATCCCGCAACACTGGCATGCTGTTTTCCGTACTCAACAAATCGTTTCAATTTATCGAAATGATAATGCAACTTCAAATATTTGTCATCTTCTCCCCAATGCCCGATTAACGTCTCAAGCCCCACTTTTGCTGCATT
>CAZKNI010000450.1:0-4979 GCA_964554055.1 uncultured Phycisphaerae bacterium
GCGAGAACGGGCTGTGCCCGCGCGTTGAGGCATGATGCAATGAGCAACTTTATTGGAGCGCGTAACGCTGCGATGCGAATCAAACATTCCCGACGGGATTTTCCCAAGGGGACTTCACTTCGTTCAGCGTTTCAATCAACAATCATCAATCTAAAATCATCAATCTCTTCAGCCTGTTTTTACTCGCGGCGAAAGATGATGCGATATTGCAACTCTTTTTCCCGAAAATCGAGACACAAACAAAAAAAATTTTTCGACAATACAAAGACGAAATAGCTGAATTCACTCGGCAGCTATATAAGCGTCGCAATTTAACGAGACTTCAATTACCCTGCTGCTCTACTGATTTGTGAGGAGCACGAGGCATTGCAATTAAGCCCGTGCGCGACAGCTGTAATATTCCGTACGGGCGACACACCTCAATGAAAGCTTCTATTTTTTTCTCCGTACCTGTCAGCTGAATTATTAGCGATTTGCTGCCTACATCTACGACTGTTCCTCGAAAAACATTTGTCAAATCGAACAGCTCACCCCTTTTCTCCGGCGGACAATGTACCTGAATCAACAACAGGTCTCTTTCGACACATTCCTGTTCCGAATAATTCCTGACTTTTACGACAGTAACAATTTTTCCCAATTGCTTACGTATCTGTTCGAGAGTTGCTTGATCGCCCGAGGTAACGATGACCATACGCGAGAGAGTTGGGTCTTCGGTACGTCCGACAACGAGAGAATCTATGTTAAATCCGCGAGCAGCAAACATTCCCGCAACGTGTGCGAGCACTCCGGGCTGATTTTGAACCAGAACGCCAAGAATATTCTTCGTCATATTATTGCTTTTATTTCCATTACTCATTTTTCATACTCCCTTCTACGCCAAACGTCCCAGTTCCATTTCGTGCAGGCTTTTTGCGGGCGCAACCATTGGCCAAACGTTTTCTTCCGGTTCGACATGAAAATCCATTAGAACGGGTCCGTCTTCCTTCAAGGCTTGAGCAATTACATCCTCGACCTGTTTTTTGTCCGTAACCGAAATAGCTTTTATCCCGAACCCTTCTGCGATTTTGATAAAGTCCGGCAGATACATTTTCGTTTGCGAATACCTTCTGTCGTAAAACAACTCCTGCCATTGCCTCACCATTCCTTGGAATGTATTGCTTATCAGAGCAATTTTTATAGGCAGCTTATATTGTGCAATTGTTGCTAATTCAACGAGTGTCATCGAAAAGCTACTGTCGCCGTCTATGTCTATTACGATTTGGTCAGGCCTCGCTATTTGTGCGCCGATAGCGGCAGGCAGACCAAACCCCATCGTTCCAAGCCCTCCGGAAGTTATAAGCTGGCGAGGTTTTGTGTAATTGAAAAATTGAGCTGCCCACATTTGATGTTGTCCTACACCCGTTGCTACAATAGCGTTTCCGTCCGCTAACCTGCCAAGAGTTTCAATCACATATTGAGGCTTAATCGTGCTCGCTTGTGAATCATATTTTAGGGGATATTTCTTTTTCCACTGCTCTATCTGTTCAATCCATTCGGTTCGCGGATTAGGTTCTACAAGCGGAATAAGTTCGCTTAATATCTGTTGAGCATCACCTACGACGGGAACATCAACTTTAACATTTTTAGATATTGACGCCGGGTCTATATCGATATGTATAATCTTCGCATGCGGCGCGAATGTATCGAGTTTTCCGGTAACCCTATCGTCAAAACGAGCTCCGACAGCTATAAGCAAATCGGATTCTTGCACAGCGTAATTGGCATAAGCTGTTCCGTGCATTCCGAGCATTTTTAACGCAAGTGGATGTGTTTCGTCAAAAGCTCCCAATCCCATAAGGGTTGTCGTTACCGGAATATTCGCCTTTATCGCAAGCTGACGCACAAGGTCGCTTGCTTCGGAAATAATAACTCCGCCGCCTACATAAAGCACAGGCTTTTGCGATTCATTGATTGTTTTTGCAGCTAATTGTATTTGCCTGAAATGTCCTTTGAATCTCGGTCGATAGCCCGGAATATTCATTTCCGTATTAATCGGGCCTTCTATTTGTCCACTTGATATATCAACGGGAATGTCTATCAAAACGGGGCCAGGCCTGCCCGTTCTTGCGATATGGAAACACTCTTTAACAATTCTTCCAAGGTCCTTTATATCTTTTACAAGAACATTGTGCTTTGTTATAGGCCTTGTTATCCCTGTTACATCAGCTTCTTGAAATGCATCGTTGCCTATCAAATGCGTTCTCACCTGTCCTGTAATAGCAACAACAGGCGAACTGTCCATATATGCGGTTGCTAAGCCCGTCGTAAGATTTGTGGCACCGGGTCCTGAAGTTGCAATAACAACGCCTACTCTTCCCGTTGCCCTAGCGTAAGCATCAGCTGCATGCGCTCCGCCTTGCTCATGTCGAGTGAGTATAAATTTAATGGGCGAATCGTACAGAACATCGAATATCGGAAGAACGGCGCCTCCTGTATAGCCGAACATATATTCGACGCCTTCTTCAATTAGCACCTGATGCAGAATTTGTGCGCCTTTCCACGTTTTGTTTGCTTGGGAAAGAGGAGATTGAGACATACGAAGAGAAGATGATACTTCATTTTTCCTTGCCATAGTTTTTATCCTTTCCAATAGGGTTCCTATGGATTACACAGGTAAGCTGAACAACGTTCATTCCTTACCCCGGCGGACACCCCTTCGGATGTTCGCCACGCTGAAAACACCCGTTCAACGCAACGTCCCGCCTGTAATCAACAATATTATAAAAAATGTTATAAAGTTTCGCTATTTATTTCATTTTAGAACGATTGTCCGAATTCGTCAAGCTTTTTATCGTATTTATTGGCCAAGGTTATCGGCCAAGCCCAGCCGACGTTAATACAGCTGTCCACATTACGATAATCATATATCCCATCAACAAACAAATGAAAATAATGAAAGCCGGCTTGAGTATGCCAAGCAGAACATATATCATTTCTTCGACTTCGTTTTCATAATATTCCGCTACCTTCAACAGCGACTCTTCGAGCTTGCCCGATTCTTCTCCTACTTCAACCATATTAACGACAGCAATATCAACCGTTCTGCTTTTGCGCAGAGGCTCTGTTAATGAGCTTCCTTGTTTAACTTGCTCTTTTACAAAATCAATCTGCCTGCCTATCACTTCATTATCAGCAACTTCTCGCGAGAGTGAAAGTGCATCTATAATTGATATACCTGCACGTGTTAACATCCCGAGCGCTCGGGTAAATCGAGCAAGAGCTGCTCGGCGAAATATTCCGCCCAAAATAGGAATGTGCAATTTGAACAAATCCAAAAGATATGTTCCCGAATATGTTTGCTTCAAAAGCTGAGATATGAAAATACAGATAACAGGAACAATAATTACGCACAAGAGTATCATATCTACAAGTCCTAATAAATGCCCGACCGTTTTGCTTACCGGATTTGAGCTTGTTCCGGATATTCCCGCAAACATAGGCAAAAGGACAAATCGCAAAGCAGCGAGGATGAAAACCGCAGCACAGAGTACAAATGTCGGATATATCATCGAACGAATTACTTGTCGTTTTAAACTTCGTTTTCGTTCGAGATACTTTGTAAGTTGATTAAGAGCATCTTCGAGCATACCTGATTGTTCGGACGATGCAACCAATCGCAAATACATTTTATCAAACACATTCGGATGTTGAGCCATCGCTTCAGCAAGAGGCTGACCCCGCTGAACTCTATTATGTAAATCTTCAATAACATTCCGAAAAGCGTATGATTTTTGCTGCTTAGCTAATGTCCTTAAAGCTTGCGAGATAGGCAGCCCAGCTTCTATCATCGTTGCTAACTGATGAGTAAAGGGAATCAAATATTTATACGAGTATTTGCCTAACAAAATAGGATTTTTCAACGAAACACCCGTTTAAAATAAAAATAGCGAATATCAACGAAAACTCAAGTTAAGCTTCTACTTCTTCAATAATTGTTTCTTTGACAACTTCTTCAATCGTCGTTATTCCGTCGAAAATAGCTCGTAATCCCGCTTGCCTGAGTGTTTTCATTCCCCGTTTTCTTGCTTCTTGCCTGAGTAATTGTGTAGAAGCGTTCGCATTTATCATATCTTTGAGTTCGTCGTCGAGGACCATAATTTCAAAAATTCCCAATCGCCCGCGATATCCGGTATTATTACAAAAATCACAGCCCTTTCCGTAATAGAATTGCTTTCCTTTCACATCTTCGGGCTTAAGGTCAAGCTCCATTAACATTTCTTCCGTGGGGTCAAAAGGAGTTTTGCAATGCGTGCAAATTTTTCTCACAAGACGTTGTGCTACAATTGCTTCAAGAGTCGCTGTTACGAGAAACGGCTCGAGTCCGAGGTCCAAAAGCCTAGCGATAGCACTTGGGGCGTCGTTTGTGTGAAGCGTACTGAAAACAAGGTGTCCGGTAAGAGATGCTTGTACGGAAATTTGAGCTGTCTCAAGGTCTCGAATTTCACCGACAAGAATAATATCGGGGTCTTGACGCAAATATGCTCTTAAACATCGCGCAAATGTCAATCCGATGTCCGGATTGACCTGTACCTGCATCAAACCGTCTATGTCATATTCGACAGGGTCTTCCGACGTTAATATTTTTACGGACACATCGTTAAGTTCGTTTAATGCGGAATAGAGTGTTGTCGTTTTTCCCGAACCCGTCGGCCCTGTAACAATTATAATTCCATGTGGCTTGTGTATCAGCTGACGAAACAGCCTAACCTCTTCATCATTCATGCCAAGTTTCTCAACATCGAGTTCAACTTGGCTTCTGTCAAGAACACGCATGACGATACTCTCGCCAAACATCGTCGGAAGAACAGACACACGTAAATCAACAGGCTGACCGTTGACGGTAAGCGGGATTCTTCCGTCTTGGGGCATACGTCGTTCCGCTATATCGAGATTTGCCATAACCTTAATTCTGGAAGCAATAGCTAATGCAATATGCTGTG
>CAZKNI010000451.1:0-14956 GCA_964554055.1 uncultured Phycisphaerae bacterium
TAGAATAATAAAAATATAAATACAGTTTATCTTTTTTGCGTAAATAGATAAAATTAGGTTATGTTTGTAAATGCGGGAGATGAAATATGCGAAAGCGACGCAAATCATCGAGAATAACTATTACGGATGTTGCTGAAAAAGCAGGAGTTTCGGTTGCGACAATTTCACGAGCGTTGAATGATGACCCGCTTGTCAGCAGCAAAACTCGGGAATATGTCAAATCACTAGCAGAGCAATTGGGATATAGGCCATCGCAAATGGCAGCACGATTTGCCAAAGGAAGAACAGGAATAATCAATCTGCTCGTGCCATCGGTGCAAAATCCTATTTATGCAATGTTCATAGAGGAAATTCTCAAATTGGCAGATGAACATGACTGTGAAGTTTTAACGTCATATTCCCAATGCGACGCTGAACACGAAAAAGCTATTATACAATCGTTCTATAATATACATACAGACGGATTTATTCTCTTACCGGAATATTTTGAACAGAATTATATTTATGTTTCAAAGCTTGCGAATATACAAAAGAAATGTCCGATTGTATTGCGTCAGGATTTACCCGAAGATGCGCCGTTTGATTCCGCTTGTGCCAATTTCGAACAAGGAAGCTACGAAGCAACGAGACATTTGATAGAATTAGGTCATCGGAATATTCGCTTTTTAGGATATCATCTCGAAAACGCCCCTCGTCCAAAAGGATTTTTTCGAGCATTAACAGAAGCAGGAATACATGCTGACCCAACGTTGCTTGTTCGATGTGAACCTACAATTGAAAGCGCTTATAAAACAAGCTATCAGCTAATCAAAAACCAAACCGAGTTGACAGCAATTGTTGCACAATCGGACTATTATGCATTCGGACTATTACGAGCAGCTAACGAACTCAATAAGAAGATTCCGCAAGATATATCCGTTGTCTCTTTTGACGGTATCGAACTCGGAAATTACGGATATAAGCCTTTGACAACAATGTCTCAGCCAGTCGAACAAATTTCACGTAATTTAATCGAACAGCTATTTTCGAGAATGGAAGACCCGTTGCTGCCAATAAAACATGTCAAGATACCGATGAAACTTATTGTTCGAAGCACAACCGCAACAGCACGCGTCTGATTTGAATATCTTATTGTTTATTGCTGCGAAGCTTTTTCGCAGATGCTATTAATTCTCGTTCTTCCTTAAATCTCATATCTATCTCCATTTGCAGAGATATAGGTTTAAACGTTTTTCCAAATATTTGGCGATATTTTCCTTCAAGAACGCCTATATTCCGCAATAATTTAGCACGTGTCCCGCTCGGAACAGCTTTGCCTTGCGAAATGTTCATTATCACAGGTAATGCTTCAGCTTTATGCACAAGAGTTTTAGCAGACAGTTTCCAAATCTCATACGCTAATTTGTTTTTACGTATCGAACTGTCTCGTTTTTCCAAAATTTTATATCCTTTTTTATATTTTTTACTTACGTACGGCAGCTTACTTTTGGCGTTTTTCGCATATTGAGAGTTCGAATCTTGATATAAATATTTCACGTATCTGTGAACAATATCAGGCGGATAAGGGTCGGCATATAAACCGTCAAAATGAGGCGCCGACTGCAAATCCGGTAAAATATCGGAAAGCAAATCCAAATCCTCAAAGCACGTTTTCCAATGGCAGCCAAAAAATTGCTCAGCGAATATTTCGGATAATTCTTCAATCGTTATGCTCGGATTAAAATATGTATATGCTCCGGAGAAAATCGCAGGCCAATTTGTTTCAAAATGATTGAAGCGAACAGCCCATGATGTAATGAGCGTTCCCATACATTGATTTCCTCTGGCTTTAATGCTGCCTGCGTATGTATTTTTGATATGATATAGCGATTTCGGCACACAATAATTATCGCCGCCACAACGAGCTGACGTAAAGATAACAACGTCAAATCCTTGCTCTTGAAGAAAATCAACATAAGGAAACGAAACAGGTTTGCCGGTTTTGTCAAAAATATATTTTTTAAACTTTCTATAACTTTTAGCAGACCGGTCAAATTCCTTCTTGTCGGAAACGAAGCCGTAACCCCATACTCTCGCGCCGTTTAATTCGCCCGTTCCGCTCCAATAATCCCAATCGGCAATAATTACATCACGGGGCAAATCGTCAAGAGCTTTTGGATGTGCGAGAATCATATCGGAATATATCATCGCTCGCTTTCCTGCCGCTTGTACTTGCGATATCAACGGGAGATAATGTTCAATATAGATTTGAGCTTTCGACTTTCGAGTATTACGGCAACGCTGACATGTAGCAAGTGAACCGGTTTCGTCTCCTCCAAGATGAATAATCGGGCTATCCGGAAATAATTTAATAACATCCGCTAACAATCGCTTTACAAATTCAGGCGTTTCGGGGTGATTAGGACATATTTCGTGAAAATCATTATTTTCCCTTAGATGTGCCCACCAAGGCCACTGTAAAATCCATTCCATATGTCCCATCAAAGGAACTTTTGGAATGATTGTCAGATTAAGTTCGCTACATAACTCTCTAAACCATTTAACATCTTTAAGCCTCCAGCAATCGGGATGAATTGCCTGCTTAAGCCAATCGATATAAATTTTATTTTCAAACTCGAGTAATATTGTATCGATGCCGAATCTTTTCGCTTGTATCAAAATACGCTTGAGATATTGTTTTTTAGGCGTCGACCATTTTAAGTCTATGTGCAATCCAAGCATGTGTGTTTCCTTGTATTTTTATACCTTTGTTCTCAATAAGCCTTTCAAAATCAAGGACAACGTTATTTTATCTTTGAAGTAGCTGCAAATATATATTTATGCGTAAAATAATATCCCTGCCGCGTATAAACGGGAAATTTATTCGGGTAACAGCTAAGCTGAATTTGTCTTGCTTTTCCGATTTCTTTTATCATTTCAACCGCATATTTCATTAATATGCTCGAAATACTCAATCCGCGATATTCGGGGTCAACCATAACAGGGCCAAACTCAGGCAATTCGGAAAACATTGTCCTCGCGAAAAAAGTTGCATACCCGATGATTTTTTTGTTATTAATATCTTCCGCTATAACAATGTATTTGTGCCCCACTTCATTGATAACATCTTCGAGCAAAGACGTCCAGCTACGATGCGCATGTTCCCTTTCGTGAAAATCGATTATTGCATCCCAATCATTTTCTTGTAGCTTGCGAAAAACAATACCTTTTTCCCTAAGCTCTTTCTCTCTGTTGATTATTTTTTCTGAAGGCCGCCAAGTTGACACTTCCGTTCTCATCTCAGCTGCTATTGTTATATTCTGCCAATATCCCATTTTGAATAGAATATCGACAAGCTCATCATCTTTAATATTGACAGCGCTCGAAAGCGGCTGAGAAGGCGTTAATTGTAATGTCGTAATAGCTTTCGATTTTGCCCGCCTATGTAATTCGTTAAGCATATCTTCGACAATTTGTTTAAAATTATCATCTCTGTCAGCTTCGAGAATAAATATTCCTATTGCAGGCTTATCGTCAATCGTTAACTCTTTTGCAAAGAGAACACCTTTGAGATTGTTATTGTCATCTAAATAAGCAAAGCTATATTCGGAATTGAATTGCTGTTTTTCATAGATTTGTGTCAAAGCTGAATCCGCAAGTTTTTCACATGGAACGAAAATTCCCCTATCGAAAATTCTCCAAGGACTTGTATGTATTAAGCTAATAATATCATTTTTAATAGCCGGACTAATTGAGTCGAATCTCATATCGGCTCCTTTCTACTCGAGCAAACAAACTCACACTGAAATCGTTTTAAACAAGCGAATACGTCATTAAACAGTATATCTCATCGTATCGGTTTTCGCAATAGCAATTCTAATAAGAAAAACTGATTGCTGTTTTTCAACAGTGCGAGACATTTTCTTTAATGTTTAACAAATCCTTCATTACATTATAAAGAGAATCAGAATAAGTTTCCGTCCCGAATGCAAAATAAAGCTGACGATAAAGTTTGTAAAGTTTTTGATAAATTTTATGGCTTTCTGCGCTCGGCTTAAACGAATTATCTCTCAAATGTGTCATAGCGGAAAGAGCTTGCGTAAAATCATCATATCCGCCCGCAGATTTCCCCGCTGCAACAGCAGCAGCTATTGCAGCACCGAGTGCGCAAGTCTGCGATGAACCTGTAAGTTTGATTTCTCTTCCCGTAATATCAGCATAAATTTGCATCACAAGCGGATTTTTTTCAGCTATTCCTCCACAAACGATTATTTCGGATATCTTAACGCTATATTCCTCAAACCGGTCGATAATCGCTAACGCGCCAAAAGCAGTTGCCTCTATTAACGCACGATATATTTCCGCTGGCGTACTCATTAGAGTTTGACCTAATATCAACCCCGTAAGCCTCTGATCAGCAAGGATATTTCGATTGCCATTGTTCCAATCGAGGGCAAGCAAACCCGACTGTCCCGGCTTAAGATTTTCAGCTTGTTTTGTAAGATTTTCGTGTGAACCCGCCTCCTTCCCGCCCGGGGCTATATAATTAACAAACCAATTAAAAATATCTCCAACAGCTGATTGACCTGCTTCCAAACCCCAAAAGCCCGGAAGAATTGAACCGTCAACGATACCGCAAATTCCCGGAATATCTTCAATCGATTTATCGAGGGGCCAAATCACCATATCGCAGCTGCTCGTGCCCAAAATTTTGACCGGACAATTTTCCCTAATTCCCGAACCCACAGCTCCGAGATGAGCGTCAATCGCACCGACAGAAATAACAATTCCAGCGGGCAAACCTAAAATTTTCGCCCACTTTTCGGACAAAGTGCCTGCAGATGTACCTATCGTATAAGTCTGTTTCGGCAAAGTATCCGATACTTTTTTCAGTTTCGGGTCGAGCTTCGTTAGAAACTCTTCGTCAGGATATCCCCCCCACTGTGAATTAAACATTGCTTTATGCCCCGCTGCACATCGAGACCGTTTTAGATGTTTTATATCTGTTACGCCAGCGAGCAATGCGGACATAAAATCGCAATGTTCGAGCCAAGTATAAGCAGCTTCATAAACTTCCGGGTCGATATTAAGACAGTGCAAAATTTTGCTGAAAAACCATTCCGAGGAATACGTTCCGCCACACTTTTTGAGATATTGAGGCCTAATCTCACCTGCAAGCTTCGTTATTCGTTCAGCCTCTTTATAAGATGTATGATCTTTCCAAAGCCAAGCATAGGCATTAGGATTGTGTTGAAATTTTTCGTTGTTCGAAAGCGGATTGAGATATTCGTCCACAGGCAAAGGAGTAGAGCCCGTTGTATCTATTCCGATGCCTATTATATGTTCGGGAGAAAATTCAGGAAAATTGCGTTTAGCTTTTTTAAGAGCGTTCGTTACGGTAACTTTCAATCCTTCGATATAATCATCCGGATTTTGTCGAACAAGATTATGTTCGGAAGAATCAAGAATGCATCCGGATTGACCCGAAGGATAATCGAAAACATCAGATGCAATTTCATTGCCGTTGCGAACATCTACAACAATACATCTTACAGAATTCGTTCCGTAATCAAGCCCTAACGTGTACGGCATAACAATATTCTCCATGAAAATAAAAATTACAGGACATAAATTCGATTTCACTCATATTAAACTTATTCGGAATCATCATGTGAATTCTCATGAGCACATTGCGAAAACATTTTATCAAAAATAGCTATTTTGTGAGAAGGAAATAATCTTATGTAGCTTTAATATTTCTAATATTTACATCTTGACTGTCATAAAGAAAAGAATTAGTATTGTTAAATATATACACGGGTTAGGGTTAAGGACAAACAGTAGAGGACAGTAGGATGGATGTAAAAATTGTAGCTATCTCCCCCAAAGGGACGCGGAAAATTTTTCCACTTGTTGCACAAGAAACGACATTGGGCAGGCAGAACGATTGCGATTTGAAAATACCTCTTAGCGAAATTTCTCGAAAACACTGTCAAATTATCGTCGAAGAAAATTCCGTGCGGATAAAAGACCTTGAAAGCGCTAACGGAACCTTTGTGGACGGGGAAAAAGTAACGGAACAAGAATTAAAACCGGGAAACGTTATCTCACTTGCAGGAGCGATAAATTTTATGATTCAAATCAACGGTGAGCCTGCGGAAATAGATGAAATAAAGCTCCGTCAAAAGCCTAAAGCTCCTACGCCTCCCAAAGAAACAAAACCTGCAGAACCTGCTGCTCCTTTTGCCTCTACGTCCGCAACTTCTACCGAAGAAAGTATAGCAGACCAAATTTTGGGTGAATCCTTCTTTATGGATATGGACGAAGAAGAAGAGGAAGAATAACACAAAATTACATCCGTGATTTATTCGGATTTGAGGTGATTAATCGTTATGGGTTTCGAATTTTCCAAAATGCATGGCTTGGGTAACGATTATGTCTTTGCAGAAACTTTCAATCAATCCATAGAGTCGGAGTACAACTTATCAGAGCTTGCAAAAAAAGTATCCAACAGAAATTTCGGGATAGGTTCCGACGGATTGATTTTAATATGTCCGTCAAAAATTGCTGATATGAAAATGCGTATATTCAATGCGGACGGGTCGGAAGCTCAGATGTGTGGAAACGGCTTACGTTGTGCCGTTAAATTTGCGTACGAAAGAGATTTGCTCGGAAATAATGTAGGCGAAATTAAAGGAGAATTACAAAAGGTTTTAGATTGCTTAATCGGAAAAGCAAACGTTAAAACGGTAAAGGTCGAAACGGGAAGAGGAATTTTGACGGCAGCCCTTGTATTGTCATGCCAAAATAAGGTCGAGCAAGTGTGTGTGAACATGTCCGAACCTATACTGTCAGCTAAAGATATTCCTGTCGATTTACCGGCGGAAAAAATTGTGGAACAGGATTTTGAGGTTGAAGGTTATAAATCGAAAATGACATGCGTATCAATGGGTAATCCACACGCTATCTTCTTTTGCGAAGATATAGGAAAAATTGAATTGGACACACTGGGACCAAAAATCGAAAATCACAGGATTTTTCCCGAGCGAACAAATGTGCATTTCGTTAAAGTAATCGACAAAGAACATGTTAAAATGATTACATGGGAAAGAGGGTCGGGAAAAACATTGGCATGCGGAACGGGAGCATCAGCTGTTTGTGTTGCGGGCGTACTTGCAGGCATGACAAATCGTGCTATTGAAGCGGAATTGCCCGGAGGCAAACTTAAGCTGATGTGGAACGAAACCGATAATTGCGTCTATATGTTAGGGCAAGCGGAAGAAGTTTTCACGGGACGATATCTTTTGTAATATCTGTAATATTAATTTGAATTTGTTGCGAAAATTTCCCTGAAATATGCGTTCAAGCTTAATATCTAAAATCTAACATTGTATTGTATGTCGTCCCGAAGGAATATCGTTTAAAACAGCTCTGCCATTTTCCATCATTGCTATAACTTGACGTCCGTTTAACAAGACATGAGGAACATTAACAGCACTCGGAGGCAAAACAATTTTTGCAGAAGAATTAGCAGGTATCCTAACGTCAAGAATAAACGTACTGTCGCGTCTGTTGTTGAAGGCAACCGTTGTCGAACCTCGGATTGTAGGCAGGGTAATATTTGCATATTCGAGAGAGCCCGGGCTTGGCTGAATGAGAATTTTTTCGAATCCAGGCTTAAGCGGCCGAACTCCCATCAAATAACGAGGAATAATGTTTGCAGGGGCTGAACCCCAAGCATGATTCCAGTCTTGATTAGGCTTGAATCTATCGTCCCATGCCTCCAATGTTATCGTAGCGCCAAGCTCGTATATCCATCGCGCCCAACTTCGTTCTCCCGTGCTTGTCATCAGAGCTAACGCTGCATCATATTCACCCGCTTTGTAGAGAGCTTCAAGGAGAAACTGTGCAGCATAAACGCTACACGCCATACCTTTTCTCTTTAGAAACGCTGCGATGTTTGATATCATCTCGGAACGAACAACGCCAAACGCCAATGGAAATAGATTAGCATGAATAGAGCTGTGTTTTGAACCTTCTCCGTCCACAAATAATCCCGTTTTAGGATTTACAAGTTTTTCCAACATAGCTCTTCGTGTTTGTTCAGCTTTTGCAACAAAATCTTTCGAGTCGTTTTGCTGTCCAAGAATATCCGCTATTTTCGCAAGAAGTTTAAGCACATGAAAATGAAATGCATTTACGACGGTATTAACCGGAAGCATTTCATATCCATCACGTTCACACTCGGGCCAATCTACAATATTTTTCAAATATATATTGCCTTTCATATGAATCGAACGCAGAAGTTCGGGGGACTGACGTTCCGGAGATGTATCGATAAGGGCATCTTCATTGCGTAAAGGAATTAATGCTTTTGCCACTAAATCATTGTAATATTTCTTCAGAAAAGAAGCATCGCCGGTGTGCTCATAATCGGCCCAAGCCATCATAACGGAAAAGAAAATCCATTCGGTAGGCCAATTAGGATGTGTTAGCAAATATTCGTGAGTTCTTCTGGCCATAGCAAACTCTCTGTCGCAATAATAATGAGAAAGCTGATTTATGTAAGCGTCCGCTTCATAAGGAATGCGTTCCCTGTCGCCATCGATATATATTCCCAAGAAACTAGTAGCTTTAATCGAGTAGCGGCAAAGTTCCCAGACATCATTAAGGACTTGGCAAGAGCAGTGAAAAGCTGACGCTTTATCGTCGAACGGATAATGAGCGAATAGCCTTTTAACCGACTCCGGCGTTAATTCCTTTAAATCGCCTGATATTTCACAATATCTAAACGGCATGACTTCACCGATATTAGGCGGCACGAGTATAGCACCGTCCGAGCCGTCATCTAAGACGGTTTTGGTATTGCGAGGGTCCGGGGGAATAACGAGTCTGTGTTTTTTAACTCCCGGAACAAGAGCAAAGCGAATTTTTTTGAATCTTCTCGAGCCACCCGGATTTTCATTAATCGAAAGGGACTCATTAGAAGAAATCTCGCCGAGAGCAACTTCTACCGTTTTCTTCTCAGAAACATTTAACGTAAATTCTAAAGTGCCGAAAGCTACACGTCCGAAATCGATAAAAACACAATTCTTTGTTTTTCCGGTGAATAATTTCGGTTGTTCGGACTCAAACTCAACTTGTCTTGTGGGTTGATATGATTCGCTTGAAAACGAACCGGTGAAAAAAGATGCTATGTTTGACCAGTAGCTCCGCTCGCCTCGGCTGTTCCATATCATCACTTTCCAAAAATATTTACAATTTTCCTTCAAGGGTTTTCCAGCGTATTGAATATGCAAAGATTGCGAATCGCTAACCCAGGCTTTAGCTGGGTCTTTATCTCCGGTGTCCCACATATCCGGAATATCGTCGAGGAGCAATTCCGGTGAACTTGCCACCATAATACGCGAAGCAATCTGATATATTCCGTGCCTGTCATCATCCAAAGTCCAAGAGAATCGAGGGATTGGATTATTTATCGGAGAATTGCACGGAACATTGAGTAGCTCGCACATCAGATTCGTCGGCGCTTTTGCCTTCGCTTTTTCCATCGGATATCCTTTGACTTTGTCAAATTGCTAATATTGCGAATTTGTCATATCATATATTGATATATCGTATGTTATTCAATCTTATGAAAAATTACAAGTAGACAGCTGCGCGGGGTTTTGTGCTCTCTCAAAGAAAAAGGTTTCTTGAAGGTCTTGTCGGAATGTGTATAATGTAATAGAAGGATTGAAATTAAGAGGAGCATGTTATGCCTATATATCAATACGAAGCGATGAATGCCGCCGGCCAAGAAGATAAAGGGGAAATAGAGGCTCTTAATACGGAAGAAGCAATAGCTAAGATACGAGAACAGGGGCTATTTCCTACAAAAGTCAGAGAAAAAGCAGGAAAGCGCAAAGCAGGTGCTGCAGCAGCAGGGCCTACCAAAAAAGCGGCAGGAGCAGGCGGATTCGGAAGAGTATCCAAAAAGAAGTTAACACAGTTTACTCGTCAATTGGCAACACTTCAAGATGCGGGATTACCTATTTTGCGTTCTCTTAAAGTATTAGAGCAACAACAAAAGCCCGGCCTTCTTCGTCAGGTAATTCACGAAGTTGCAGAAGATGTCGAAGGAGGCTCAACACTCTCGGAAGCAATGGCTAAACATCCGAAGGCATTTGACAGATTGTATGTAAAAATGGTTGCAGCGGGAGAGGCGGGCGGCGTGTTGGAAACAATTTTGGAACGATTAGCTGACTTTATGGAAAAAGCCCAAAGACTAAAACGAAAAATCATCGGAGCAATGATTTATCCTGTTGCGGTTATCACATTTGCGGGCGGAATTGTCGTGTTTATCATGACGGTCGTTGTTCCCAAATTTAAACAAATATTCGCAGATTTCGGAACAACGTTACCTAAGCCTACTCAAATACTGATAGCAACAAGTAACTGGTTTGCAACAGGAAGCACGGGTGAGACAGGAGGAACGGTTCCCGGTTGGGTAATTGTATTGTTTGCGCCTCCTGCAATTATATTGACTCTTAAATTAGTGCGTCAGTCCGATGCGGGACGATATGTCCTTGACCTATTGAAAATGAAAATTCCCGTTATGGGTCAGATTGTTCAAAAGACAGCAGTTGCCCGATTTACCAGAACGCTGGGAACTCTTATTACAGCAGGTGTTCCGATTTTGGAAGCTATCAATATTACGAAAGATACGACGGGCAATGAAGTTGTAGCGAAAGCTTTACAAAATGTTCACGATTCCATTCGGGAAGGAGAAAGTTTTGCAGAGCCATTGCGAGCTGCAAAGGTTGTGGACGCATTAGTCGTAAATATGGTTGACGTCGGAGAAGAAACAGGTGAACTCGACAAAATGCTTTTGAAAGTAGCGGATAATTATGATGAAGAAGTCGAGACGCTTGTAGGTTCACTCGTAAGTTTGCTTGAACCGATAATGGTTATCGTATTAGGTTTGATTGTAGGTTCAATCGTAGTGGCACTGTTCTTGCCTTTGGTCAAGCTAATCAGTTCGGTTTCAGGCGGGCATTAATCAATGTCAAGGGCAAGATATCGAATAGGAACAAGAGGCTCGAAGCTTGCATTGGCTCAGACCCAGCAAGTTATCGATTTGTTGCATTCTTTTGCACCTGAAGCTGAATTTCAAATCGAAATCATCACAACGAGCGGAGAACGTGACAGCAGGCCTCTTACGGAAATAGGAGGGAAGGGAATATTCACAGCTGAACTCGAACAGGCTCTCTTGGACGGCTGGATTGATATTGCGGTTCATTCAGCCAAAGATTTGCCTACGGAGATATCGTCCGAGTTGGCAATAGCAGCATATATGCCGCGAATAGACCCTCGCGAAACTCTCATATCGCATAACGGCGAAAGA
Source organism: uncultured Phycisphaerae bacterium (assembly GCA_964554055.1). Classification (GTDB taxonomy): domain Bacteria; phylum Planctomycetota; class Phycisphaerae; order JAAYCJ01; family JAAYCJ01; genus S014-18. Next base: position 11,366 of record CAZKNI010000451.1, read on the forward strand.
CTTTTGGATTTGCCTCGCGGTGCTGTTGTTGGAACAAGCTCACCAAGAAGGCGTTATCAATTATTGCGATTTCGTCCCGATTTGAATTTTGCAGATATTAGGGGCAACTTAGATACTCGGATACGCAAAGTTCATAGCGGAGAATACAATGCAATCGTGGCAGCACGTGCAGGGTTGATAAGACTGGGATTGACGAGCGAAGTTTCGGAAATATTTCCGTTAGATTTGATATTGCCCCCAGCAGGACAAGGGGCAATAGCGTTACAGTGCAGGCATGACGATATTCGTGTATTCAAGTTGCTGGAAATGATAAATTATCAGCCAACCGCATTGGCAGTAATGGCAGAGCGTGCGGTATTGAAGAGCCTCGACGTCGGCTGTAATGACCCTGTAGGCGTGTTTGCAAGCTTGAGTGTTTCCGGTCAAACGGCTCGTTCAGGTGAAAAATTATATTTGCGTGCCGTTTTATTTGATATTGAAAGTCATGAAGCTCATCATGCGGAAATCTGGGGAAATCCGAAACGCTGGCGGACATTAGCGGAAAAAATTTCGAAACAGCTTAGAAAATCACAAAAGAAAGCGGAACAAAATTAAAGATTTCAGTTTAACTTTATATCGTATTTATAATTGTATTATATCTAAGATAGAATGATGGCGCAAATCAATTCCAATGAAGCATTGCTCGAAGCTTCGCGAGTGATTAATAGTTCGCTTGATTTACATGTAACTTTGCAAGCTATTGCAGAACAGGCTGCTCGCGTATTGTTAGCGGAAGCTTCGAGTGTATTGTTATTGGATGAACATACGAAAAAACTCGTTTTTAAAGCAGCATTCGGTCAAAAAGCAGATGAGTTAATCAATCAGGCATTCGATTCCGATTTGGGAATAGCTGGCAGAGTTGTTAAAGAGAGAAAATCGGCAATCGTCAATAATGTCAGGGAAAACAATCATTTTCTCAAGGATTTTGATAACAAACTGGATTTTAGGACCCGAAACCTAATTTGTTGCCCGATGATTTTTCAGGATAAGGTAATCGGAGTAATAGAAGTATTGAACTCATCAAAACTGAACGGATTTGACGAGGAAGACGCAAAATTAATAGAAGTGTTTGCCAATCTTGCAGCTATCGGAGCTGTTAATGCGTTACGATATGAAGGTCTGAGAAAGCAAAATGAAGGATTGCGTATCGCAAGTGAAACGGAAGATGATATTATAGGAGCTAATAATTCCCTGTCCGACGTTCTCAAGCTTGTTAATAAAGTGGCACATACAAATGCAACAGTATTGATATTAGGAGAAACAGGGACAGGCAAAGAACTTATCGCAAGGACAATCCATAAAAGGAGTCCACGAGCGAGTTTTCCTTTTGTTGCAATTAATTGTGCCGCATTGCCCGAAAGTTTATTGGAAAGCGAATTATTCGGACACGAAAAAGGTGCGTTTACCGGCGCGATAAATCAAAAGCCGGGACGATTTGAGTTGGCAGACGGAGGAACGATTTTTTTAGATGAAGTTGGCGAATTAAGCCCGGCTATTCAAGTAAAATTGCTTAGGGTATTACAAGAAAAAGAATTCGTTCGGGTTGGCGGAACAAAAACGATTTCGACAGATGTTAGAATAATAGCAGCAACTAATCGCGACTTAAAGCAAGCTATCTCCGAAGGGAAATTTCGAGAAGACTTGTATTATCGTTTGAACGTATTTCCTATTTTTCTTCCTCCCTTGCGTCAGCGAAGAGCAGATATATCCGATTTGGTGCTTTATTATGTTGAAAAAATATCGGCAGATTTGAAAGTTCCCGTTCCCAAAGTAAGCTCGGAGGCAATGGGTATGCTGATGAGCTACGAATGGCCTGGAAATATTCGAGAACTTCAGAATGTTTTGGAACGAGCGGTATTGCTTTCGGGAGGAGCGGAAATTACAGCTACGGAATTGCCTAAAGAAATTTCCGGGAAGCAAGAACTAAATTCCGCTTATATTTCAGCCGATACAAAGCTTACACTTCCGGAACAGGAAAAGCTGTTAATTTTGAAGGCTCTTGAAGAGAATAGCTGGAATCAAACACAAGCAGCAAAGCAGTTAGGAGTCTCGCGAGACCATTTGCGATATAGAATCAAAAAATTTAACATTAAAAAACCTCAAACAAAGCGAGAGTGATGATTTGAAGATGTAATTGGAGCTGACTTATGCAAAAGGACATACCGTCTGACATTGAAATAGCACAAAGTGCAGATATTTATCCGATTACCCATATAGCAGACCGTGCGGGAATATTGGAATCGGAATTAGAGCCTTACGGAACATATAAAGCTAAAATAGAGCTTTCTCTTTTGGAAAGGATGAATAGCATCGAAGATGGCAAGCTTATTGTTGTAACGGGAATAACTCCGACTCCGTTAGGAGAAGGAAAAACCGTAACGGCACTGGGATTAGGACAAGGATTGGCACAAATAGGAAAATCGGTGTTTAATACAATGCGTGAACCGTCAAAGGGCCCAACGTTTGGAATAAAAGGTGGCGGATGCGGAGGAGGATATTCTCAAGTAATTCCGATGGAAGATATTAATCTTCATTTTACCGGTGATATTCACGCGATAGAATCGGCACATAATTTGGCAAATGCCGTATTGGATAATTCTCTTTTGAAGGGAAATCCGTGCAAAATAGACCCGTTTAATATCGTATTGCGTCGATGCGTCGATTTGAATGATAGAGCGCTTCGCGATATTGTCGTGGCACTGGGCGGAAAGCGTAACGGAGTCATCAGGCAGACCGGATATGATATCACCGTAGCGGGCGAGACAATGGCAATATTGGCATTAGCGGAAAGCTATAAAGATTTGCGCGAAAGATTGGGCAGAATGGTCGTAGCGTATAATCAGGACGGAGAGCCCGTAACAGCAGACGATATAAGCGCTGCTGGCGCGATGTCAGCATTGCTTACGGAAGCAATCAAACCTAATCTTGTCCAAACGCTGGAGCATACCCCTGTTTTTGTTCATTGTGGGCCTTTTGCTAATGTTGCACACGGAAACAATTCCGTATTAGCGGATAAAATGGCATTAAAACTTGCAGATTACGTCGTTACGGAAGCAGGATTCGGTGCCGATTGCGGATTCGAGAAAATGATTAACATCAAAGCTCGGCAGGGAAATTTAAAAGTATCGTGTGCTGTACTTGTCGTGAGCATACGTGCATTAAAGATGCACGGCGGAGCATTTTCCATAAAAGCGGGGCAAAAGCTTGACGGTAAAATATTATCGGAAGAAAATTTGGAAGCTGTAGCACGTGGCGCGGAAAATATGAAAAAACAAATAGAAAATGTCAAAATTCATAACGTTCCTGTTGTTGTTGCGATTAATCGTTTTAACAGCGATAGCGATGCGGAAATATCGCTTGTAAAGAAAATTGCATTGGAATCCGGAGCACATTCAGCTGAAATTTCGGAAGCGTGGAGCAAAGGCGGTGAAGGGACAAAAGCGCTGGCAGAAGCAGTCGTATCAGCTTGCGAAGAAGAAAACGAGATGAGATTTTTATATCCGCTTGAAGCTTCAATAAAGGAAAAAATCGAAACAATAGCAACACAAATAT
>CAZKNI010000452.1:0-3088 GCA_964554055.1 uncultured Phycisphaerae bacterium
TCTTTCAATCTTCAACCTCAAATCATCAATTCTTTATGTTTCCTCACGCCGCGAAGCGAATGAAGTGAGCGCAGCGCGAGAACGGACTTGTCCGCCTAAAACCGAAAAGCATTTCATATCAAATAAAAGCCTTTATTAAAATTTCAGCATCTTGGAAAAACGCCTGCATTTTGAAGTTTTAGAGCTTGACAATCTCTCAGCCAACAGCCAACGGCTCACGGCTTACGTTCCTTCGCCTGCGCTTTTGCAATTATGCTTATATGCCGGATTTATTCCTGCGAATTAGCTCATCTTTGCTGCAATCGCGTTTTACGCTATAACCCTTTAGCGGAATAATATGCTCGTGTATCGCATCTATCATGTCCGGCGGATACGGGAAAAAGGCATCTTCAACTTCATCTGCCGGAGTAATCCAATTTCTTGCGCCGACGACAACGGGAGCAGCATCAAGCTCTTCAAGTGCAAGCGTCGTTATATTGCTTGCCATCGTATGTAAATAGCTTCCCCGCTCGCATGCATCCGACGTTAACAAAATTCTGTGAGTTTTCCTTACGGATTCAATGACTTTTTCATAATTAAATGGCACAAGTGTCCTCGCATCGATAATCTCACAGCTGATATTATATTCCTTTTCCAAAATGTCAGCTGCTTCTAACGCGCGATATAATGTTGCGCCTATCGTCAAAATCGTCAAATCTTTGCCTTCACGTTTAATATCGGGCTCACCGAATTCAATTTCATAATATCCTTCGGGTACACCCTCGGGCCTAAATATTTCAGGCTGATCGTAAATTCGCTGCGATTCGAAGAAAACAACCGGATCGGTTCCCGCAAGTGCAGCGTTCATCAATCCTTTAGCATCATAAGGCGTTGCCGGAAATACGACTTTCAGGCCCGGAATGTGCGCCACGATTGATGTCCAGTCTTGACTGTGTTGAGCGCCATATTTTGAGCCGACGGATACACGCAAAACAACGGGCATTTTTAAGAGTCCGCCCGACATCGATTGCCATTTGCTAAGCTGATTAAACACTTCATCACCTGCTCTGCCCATAAAGTCGCAATACATTAATTCCGCTATAACTCTTCCTCCTTCGAGCCCATATCCGACAGCTGTCCCTACGATAGCGCCTTCGGAAATCGGAGTATTGAAAAGCCGATGATAAGGTAACGCTTCCGTTAATCCTCTGTAAACAGCAAATGCGCCGCCCCAATCGCGATTTTCTTCGCCATACGCGATTAATGTCGAATCTTCATAAAATTTATCTAAAATAGCTTCGAATATCGCGTCGCGAATCCCTATGCATTTCATTTTAGGTAACAGCTTACCGTTAGCATCCAAGCCCGTTCTGCTTCGCTTAGCCAATTGTTTAACACGAGGGTTTTCTTCTTTGGATATTAAACATTCGGGTTTTTCTTTCTCTGAGGGCATTGCGCTAATTTTCTCGTTCGAAAACATGATATTTTCGAGCAAACATCCCTTTTTCTTCAGATTGGCACGAGGCGATATATCCAAATCGACAGCCTTTCGACATGTCTCGAATAATAGCGACTCTACGTATTCTTTAAGATTGTCAATTGTTTCTTGTTTGCATACATCTGACTTTATAAGCTCTTGCGCAAATGTCTTAATCGGGTCAACTTCTTGCCACATCTCGATTTCTTCCTTCTCGCGATAAGCACTTGCATCTGAAGGAGAGTGTCCGGAGAAACGATAAGTCAATGTGTCTAACAAGACAGGACCCTTCTTTTCACTCAATATCTTCTTTTTCCTTTCGATAGCATCAATAACAGCTAGCGGATTATATCCGTCAATTCGCTCAGCATATAATTGTTCGGGATTTACGCCTGCGCCCAATCTCGCGAGTATTCCAAATCCCATTGTCTCTCCGACAGGCTGTCCGCCCATCGCATAGAAATTATTGTTGAAATTCATTATTAATGGCAATCCGCCTTTATAAGGTTCATTCCATAAAGTTTTAAATTGTTCCATCGTAGCAAAACATATTGCTTCCCATACGGGCCCGCAACCTAAAGACCCGTCGCCGATATTCCATACAACAATTCCGGGCTTTTGATTTACCTTTTTGTATAATGCTGCTCCGACAGCAATATCAGCTGCACCGCCTACGATAGCATTATTAGGATATATTCCGAAAGGAGGGAAAAAAGCATGCATCGAGCCGCCCATTCCTTTATTGAATCCCGCTTCTCTGCCGAAGATTTCAGCTAATGCACCGTAAAGGAGATATTCAATAGCTAACTCTTTTACAGATTGTGCTTTGGAATCTTTTTCAACAACAGCTAAACATTGTCCGCCAAAATAATTTTTCATTATGTCCATAAGCTTATCATCATCGAGCTTGTGAATAGCTGAAAGACCTTTTGCGAGGATTTCTCCGTGACTCCGATGTGAACCGTAAATATGATCATCTACATCGAGCATATACGCTTGTCCGACAGCTGCTGACTCTTGGCCTATAGACAGATGGGCGGGCCCCCTATGATTGTATTCGATTCCTTTGTAATTTCCCCGTAGCTTGATTTCGTTCAGCATCGACTCGAATTCACGAATAATCATCATATCCCGCTGAATTCGAATTAAATCTTCTTTCGTAAATTTTCCGTCTAATTCATCTTTTACTGTTTTTTTGTATTGATTAAGGGGAATAGGCTGAAATTCAACAAATCCCGACTTTCTTACATCTTCAGGCTTAATATAAATTGATTTTGGCATATTAGATACTCCTATTAAAAACTTAACTTTTATTGTTCAAATTCGTTTCCGCTGATATGATTTAAGTTGTTAGCGTCCGCACAAATTATTTCGATGCCTTTAGAATCCAAAAATTCCTTCCAATCCGCAGGAGGAAGAGTATCAACAACGATTCTCGATACAGCGTCCCATTCCGATATCTTAAACAGAGAAGGTGTCAAAAATTTTGTATGATCGACAACTAAAATTGCTTCTCGGGCATTTTTAATAACAAGCCCGTACAAATGAGCGCTATCGATATCAGCAGCGGTTATTCCGAATTCCATACTTAATCCGTCAGCTCCGATAAATGCGATATAGCCTCGTAAATGT
>CAZKNI010000453.1:0-5825 GCA_964554055.1 uncultured Phycisphaerae bacterium
CAGAAAGAAGCTCTTAATCTTATTACCTATCGATTCAGTAAGCTTGAAAAAACACGCAACCATCAGCTATACACATTAACCCCACCTTGCATAAAAGAATACAAGTCTGTATTTAGAAATAACCCCACGCCAAACTATAAAATAGATGATATTCGAAAATGGTTTCCTTTGGGAGTTTATGGGGGTGATTACGGGAATTGGGATTTTATCGTCGATGATTTAGTGATGCATCATTGCAACACAATTTATGTCAACTCATTTAGCAATCAGGAAGCTAATTTTGACGAATTTCTTACACTAATGGAAAAAGCGAGTATCAGGGTAATCTTGCAAAATCATAACGAAGATGGAATTTATATCAAATATTTAGGAGGCAGAAAACGATTCGGTCGAGATTTCAAACAACAGGTTCAACATTCGCTGGAGATAGCACGCAAATTTATGCCGAGATTTAAGGATAGGTGGGGATTGTTGTGTTATAGCGTCTCTGACGAAGCTGAGTATGCGGAGATACCCGGAATAAAAAAAATAGCGGATATAAGTAAACGTCTTGCACCAAATCAGCCTGTAATCGGACTGTATCAAACAATTAGTACAGCTAAATTAGCAATGCAGGAAATGAAACCTGCAGTATTGATGCTTGATTTTTATCCGGTCTTCGCGGATGAAAAGTGCGGTCCGAGCGGACCTGGTGAATGGGTAAATTTATTTACTCGCAGGATAGATTCATTGTATCGAATAGCGAGAAGTAAAGATGCGAGACTCTGGTTGGTATTGCAGGGGTTTGGCCAACAGCATCGTATGGATAGTAGCTATGGCAGACGATTCCCAACACCAGCGGAAATAAAACTCCAGAGCTGGGTTGGATTAGCTCACGGAGCAACGGGATTGATTTATTATCTGTATTATTACCCCGACAGGGGCGGAGTATATGATTATGGGTTGCGTGGTCCGCAGTGGGGTGAATCCTTAATGTGGAAAGCTATTGGTCGGACGTTCCAAAAGATAAAAAAAATAGCCCCTGTAATGGTTCGGTGTGAACGTACTGATGAAGTTGTAGCTGTTACTAATGGATTTGATTATGGTATGTGGCATCCGGAGCATTACGATAGCTGGCACATAGAATTGAATTTTTTCAAATTTATCGATTCCCGAGTGAGTAAGAATGCTCGAATTATAGTAGCTGTTAATACGGATGTATCTGCTGAACATAACTTACAAATGAGAATTTTGCAAAGGATTGGAAAAACGAGTTATCTTTATGACCTTATAGGGAATAGAGAAGTGGGGATTGTTCAAAAACAATTTGATTGGATACGTGATTTTTGCAATCAGGAGCAAAGTTTACGCAAGAAAATCGAGCCCGGCGAAGGTTGCGTATATCTATTGGGTAATGAGGCTGACTTTGAAGTATGTAAGAAATTGATGTACTTGCGGATTTCGGATTTGGGATTGATGATTGAGAAGAGAAGAGATTGAAGATTGAAGATTGAGGATTGAGAAGAAGAGAGATTGCCACGCTCCGCCTTCGGCTTCGCTCGCAATGACGAGCTGAAGAGATTGCGGATTGAGGATTGAAGATTGAGGATTGAGAAGAAGAGAGATTGCGGATTGATGATTGACAGGCACAGCCTGCTTATGCGCTTCGTTTCGCTTTGCGAAACTTCGCGGCGTGAGGAAGCATAAAAAATTGAAAATTGAGATTGCCGCGTCGTCAGACCCTAAAATTCAAATATTAAAAGCGTGTGTTCCAACATGAAACATCTTTAGATTTTAGGGTCTGACTCCTCGCAATGAAGAGAAGAGGAAACGTAGGCTGTAAACCGTTGGCAGTGAGATTGCCGCGTCACTTCGTTCCTCGCAATGACGAGGGAGGAGAGGACTTGCAATGACAAAAAAGGACAAAAGATGAAAGTAATTTTTATAAGGAGAAATTGCTTATGAGTGTGGAAAAACAAAAGAATGGAAATTGTGATTTTGGTGTTAATGTTTGTCGTTTTTTATAAAAGGAGAAACGCGATGAAGAGAGTAATGTTGATGACAATGTGTTTGGTTCTATTTGCAGGGTTCGGAATTGTGAAAGCAGATTGGACGGTATTAGCCAGCGATGATTTTAATCGAGCAGACGGAGATTTGGGTAGCAGCTGGACAGACCTTGTCGGTGATTGGAAAGTGGGTGGCAATGAAGCCTATTGCAGCGGCGGAAGTAAGTCTATTACGGAGTATAACTCTTATCAGATGTTTAGCTCAACATCATCAGGCTTTGAAGAAAAAGTGTCGTCTAAGGTAAGGGAATGGGCAGCTGACTCCCGCTGGGCAGGAATTGCTATGCATATCCAAAGTAGTGATACGTATTATATGATTAGGATGTGTTTTCAGAGTAGCCCACTTAATTTTCAAATCCAAAAGCTTGATAATGGTTCAGAAAGCACAATAGCAAGTTCCTCTTATAGTGGCAGTAATTATCAAAGCTATGGCCCGTTTACAATAGAAGCTGTTACCGACAATGCCGGAAATATAAGCGCTACTCTTTACAATCACAATGGTGATGAGTTGCTTACCATTTCAGGCGTCGATTCAAGTCCCCTTGTAAATGGCTATGCAGGATTGTGGGCGGAAAGTGGTACAGGATATCAGAAATGGGATAATTTCGAGATTTCGAATAATGTGCCTGAACCTGCTACGATAGGATTATTGACATTAGGTTTGGGATTTTTGGTTCGTCGTAAATAACAGCTTGGTTGTGTGATTGTATTTTGTACGCAAATTAAAACTGCCAACGGTTTCGTCGCTGTTGGCAGTGATAGAGAAAATGTATTGGAAGTTGGAGATGCAAGATGAAACGTAAGAAATTACGATGTTTCACATTAATCGAACTTTTGGTAGTCGTAGCGATAATAGCGGTTTTGGTTGCGATATTGCTGCCTGCACTTTCAAATGCGCGGGAAATGGCAAGGCAGTCGGTATGTCAATCGAATTTGCGTTCTCTCGGCGTAGCTACACAATTTTATGCTCAGGATAATAATGATATTTTTGTAACGGTGTATGCATATAGGCCTTATTTGTATCTTGCCGGTCAATGGGGAAATATTCCGGTAAATGCGTATCGGTTGGCAAGGTTCGGATATCTTGCGGGAACCGGTCAGCAGGGACATTCAAGCGTTTGGGATTATGGCGTTTTATGGTGTCCTACGTCGTCTCGTATTTATGGTAAACGCAATTGGCCTGCATCGTATAGTGCGGGTGTGTATGACCCTGGCGGGAATGATTATTATGGCTGGAGGGGTGATTACAGTAATCCTTTGAGCGCGTTTCATTCTCTATCGATGTCGAATGTCGATGTTCCAACAAGTTTGATTGTGTTTTGCGATATGCTTTATGATTATACGTTTGTGCCTCATTCAGCTGACGTGTGGAATTGTGTATTTTTAGATGGACATGTTCAACGTGTAACGGATGACGGTTCGGTTATGTTGATATTAAATCAGGTGTATGGAAATTACGGGGCTGGATATTATCGTAATGCAAGACGTGCTCTGGAACAGCTCGCCGGTCAATCGCCTCAGTTTTAATCGCGTGTTTTAAGAATGTAAGGTGAGGAATTCTTGTTTTATGTTTACGACAAAGCTAAAGCGGATATGCTGTGTTTTTCTCTTTTTCTTATTAGTTTCTGCCAGTTACGGGGATGAAGTCGTTTTGTCGATAAAGCTGACTGACAAAAATACGGCTGGTTTGGGCAATAGCTGGAAATATCTCGGCAGATGGCATAGGGTCGGAAAGACGATATATAAAGATTTTGAATCGGAGTATAGAGATAAGGGTAATGCAATATTTAAAGATTATCGGTTAGGTCAGCATAAGGGATATTCGGAAATCGTCGAAGCAGATTATATACGATTAGCAAGTGGGTGGGGCGGATTGCTTTTGCATGTTCAATCTGATGAAAAGAGCTATTACAGGCTTAGGGTTTCAACTTCGTCGCGAAAAAGCTTTCCTGCGAAGATGGATATTGCAAAAGTAGAGAATGGCAGGGAAACGAACTTGGGTTGGGCGTTTACCGATGCACCGATATTGCTCAAAAAATGGTACAAACTTCGAGCAATAACCGATAATAATGGCAGGCTGGGATTGGAAGTATGGGACGTTGAAAAGAATCGGAAAATAGGGGGGCTTGCGGTTAGCGATGATAAGGCATTGGCTGATGGAAGATTCGGATTGAATGATAGCAATTGTCCGGGCGGAACGAGATGGAAAAATATTAAAGTAAAAATTACGCAGAGTTGTTGGTGGAAGGGAATAGGTGGCAAGAAAAAGGTAGAAGATGAAAATCGTAGGCGTCCTCGAATAGACAAATCCGTTTATTCGAATATGAAAGGAGATTGTCAGTTAAGCATCGCATCTGCGATGGAGAAAATAACATCTGATAATGTCAAGAGTATAGCTCAAAAGAGTTTGTCGCTTGATTTTCATCTTGCTAAAAATGAATATGAATCGAAGCAGATAATCGTAATTGCAGCAAAAGATTTGCAAAAAGTAAAAATAGAAATTCCCGATTTGCGGAGCGAGGCAGACGATGTTTTATCGGTATCGAATATCGAATGGAATCCGATAGATTATGTTTATGTGCATAAGCCAATGTGGGCAAAGGAAGGGTTGTATCCCGACCCGATATTGCCGAGCAAAGCGGTTGATTTGCAAGCGGGAGAAGTTCAGCCATTTTTGCTGACAGTTTATAGCTCTATTGAACAAAGAGCTGGCGTATATAAAGGTAAGGTAAAGATTATTAGCGACAATTTCACGCTGGCTGAAGTTCCGATTAGTGTAAAAATTTATAATGTAACGATACCGCGTAAGAAACACGCGAGAACAGATATTTGGTTTCATCAATGGTTTTGGGAATATTTTTATGATAGGCCTTTCACTTTTGAAGATTATAAAAGGTGGAGTGAGTTTTTTGGTAGGTATAGGGTAACTCCAGGCTGGGTTCAGGTCGGTTTTGCAATTTCTCGCGGGCTTTTGAAAATAGATAAGTCCGACAAGGATGATGTACAGTTCGATTTCAGTAAATTAGTGAAATGGGAAGAGTACGCAGTCAAATTCGGAGCAAATGTAATTAACCTGAACGGGTCGTGCAATCCGGTATATGATTATCTGTTTCCGCTGAGTGAATTTTCGGAAAGACAGCAAGAAAAGGCAATGTTGAGTTATTATCGCACACATCTAAAAGCGTTGAAATTAAAAGGGATTGATAAATATGCTATCGTGGAATGTTTCGATGAAGCAGCGAGCGCAAAACGTATAAACGAAATGAAGAAATGGTTCACTTTGATAAGACAGAATATTGCGACTCTAAAATGCGGATTTGCAAATGCACAAGCGAATAGAGGATATGACGATTATGTGGATATATTTTGTCCACTTATCGGCGAGTATGACTTTAATCTCTATCATAATCCTACAATAGCTAAGAGGAAGGAAATATGGTTTTATACGTGCAGCGGAGCTAATCATCCGTTACCCGATTTGTTGATATTTTCTCCCGGTATTATGCATAGGATTATTCCTTATATGATGTTTCGATTTGACGTTAAAGGGTATTTATTCTGGGGGCTAAATTATTGGCAGCCTTTGCGAGAGAATAGAAACGCGCCAATAAAGAACTGGCCTGAAAAGCGCTGGCAGCTTGTCGATAATGTCGATTACGATAGGGCGGGCGACGGATTTTTATGTTATCCCGGGCCTAGCAGGATGCCGTGTGCATCGTTGAGATTGATTAACTTGCGAGACGGTCTTGAAGATTATGAGCTGTTGTATCAAGCGAAGCA
>CAZKNI010000454.1:0-2701 GCA_964554055.1 uncultured Phycisphaerae bacterium
GAGGTTTGTATTCAACATATAATTGAGGTCTTCGGACTCCAACGGATCCCACGTTCCAACGTTATATCCGCAAATAACGTTACTATATCCGAATACGTTTTTCATTGCGTCGGGTATATCTGCCATACTTGCACCGGAACCATCTTCCGTATATTCCATGTGAACCGAAATTCCGGCATCAAAGCACAGAGCACCGATAGCTTTCCTCTCATCCTCACTCAAACTCGAATTCTTTGGGTCAAGAACCATCAAATCCCATTTGTAAGGTCCTCCCGCCTCATCTCCTCCTATGCTGTCAGCGGTTGTAAGTGCTCCGTCAACATAGATATTAAATGTATTCGTTCCTATTCCCGTTTCAGGCCATTCCCAATATTTCATAACCTGTGCCATTGCAGTAGCAACACAGCCGCACGGATAATTGTTAGCGTCTCCCCATGTTGCATTCGGACTCGCAGGAGTATACCCCGATTGTGGAGTATAATAATTATAGCAAGCCTGTCCGTTAACCGTCGTTTGAGACCATTTTGTCTCGACAAGGGGAGCAACTCTTACATCCGATATTGAAGAAAGTGCCCCATAAACAGGAGCTTTCGCCTGCTTATTATTGCTATCCAACGAAAGTCCCTGAACCTCTCTTGCTATTTTCAAAAGAGTATTCCATTTGCTTTTATGAATATTTGTTAAACTTTTTGCTAATTTCTTTTTAGCATTTTCCGACATACGAACAATTTTTACACGTGACGGAACATCCTTGGAAACCAACGCACCAAGCGGATTGTCCGAAGAAGGTTCATACTCGGTAGCTTCGGGCAAAAAACCTATTATAGGCTCGACAAGGTCATCACCGGAAACGATAACAATGCCTTTGGGTGCCAGATACACAATATAATAGAGCGGATTACCCTTTTCATCGTAAAACCCCTCTACACGAGAAATTTTTTGTGACAATACGGTATTAAGATGATTCACATCAATGCTAAGCCAACCTAAAACCGCTTCTTTTGCTTGTTGAGGAGACGTTGGCGCAGCGAATATCCCGCTAACAATTATCAAAAGTAATACACCCGCCAACAACACATTGTGCCTTTTATTGAGTTTATCGAAAAAGCCTATAAATCGCATTATCCAAACCTCCAAAAAACTTTGTTTCGGATACTTTTAGCCCTTTTTATTTAACGGACACCTGCCTACCGAGTATCAGATACGCCTTACCAGCATCCTGCTGAACGTCTCCAACATCAGAATAAGGTGCACCTATGATAAAATCACCTATCCCGTCACCGTTGACATCACCAGCTGGAGCAACAGCTTGAAGCTTATCACCAGCGGAAGCTCCGACAAAGACCACGCCGGGCAATTTGCTATTATCAGCACTATCATTAAACCCAAGTGTGCCAATCGCAGAAGCTGACCAATAATTATCCGCTGTTCCGTCTCCGTCATAATCCACATACTTATATTCCGTAGCGGGATCTGTCTTAATAATATTTTTCTTTCCGTAAATCAGATATACTTTTCCACAATCGGTTTTACCGGAAGCGTCAGCACCGGGAGCTGCTACCAGTAAATCGTCAATTCCATCACCGTTAACATCATAAACCGCTGCCATTCTCTTGCCAAAATTATCACCTGCGGACTCCCCGTCAAAAACAAGAGCTGGAAGCTGGGTTCCAAGATGACTGTCAAGTTGATCAACAGTAAAGTCGCCTAACAAATCTTCTTGACCAAACATTATTATTATCCTGCCTTTTCCGGAATTTAACTCCGGCAATGCAAAAACTATATCGGCAAGTCCGTCATCGTTAAAATCACCTGCCGAAATAACGTACTTACCCAGCGCCATTTCACTTTCGGTGCCTACAAGTTTAACACCCAAAATGGGTACTTCCAAATTGGCATCATCTCCGGGCGGCTGAGCCAGGTTAAAATCTGCAAGGTCGATTATAGGAACACGATTACCAAACACAGGCCTAACAGGAATAACATATATCGCTCCACGACCGCCATAAGCACCCGGAGAGCCGACAACAATATCGGGAACAGCATCTTTGTTAAAGTCTCCGTCAACATAAGAACTATAATCTGTCAAACTCGTAAACCTACCCAAACCGGCAGAGCCGGTAAGCATTGAATTTCTTTCGGGACCATAGATATAAACAACAGCAGGAGCTGCCATAGCATCATCCGGACTGTTATTGTTATCTCCATAATATTCAGCTGCCCAAGCAATTGCAGCAAAAGAAGGAATATTAGCAACAGATGTCCATCTAACATTGGAATCATAAACTGTAACTAATCCCGCTTGCGTCCTGCTGCCTTCGTCAGCTCCACTTATCGGGTCCCTAGCTGGATAATCTGCTCTGGGAGAGCTCATTATTATTTCGGGAACGCCATTGCCATCTATGTCGGGAATTACCGAAACGTCTTTTCCAAAACAATAACAAGCAGTGCCATTACTATAACCTGAAAGCATCTGATCCATAGCTAGGCCACTTAAACCGTCTTGATCTTTAGCTACCGGACTGCCTATCTTAGCCAACTCGAGTACCTTATTCTTATACTGCAATATCCTATTACTGGTAAGCCAATATGCTGTTCCAAGTCGACGATGATAATCCGAAACAACATTAACATGAAAAGTATGTCCCGTATCCGTCGGAACAACAGTAACTCGTATCGTATCGCCCGGCAAAAAATCTAT
>CAZKNI010000455.1:0-3262 GCA_964554055.1 uncultured Phycisphaerae bacterium
CGAATCCCTCATTATGAAAGTTCCATTTCCCTTCCGCCCTCAGCTTTTTAAGCAAATTCTTCAGTCTCGGCTCATTATATTTATATATATAATCAGCTAGCTGATGATAATCGACGTGCTCAAATTTCATACACAGCGAAACAAGCGTAACAAGATGTTCTTCTTCCGTTCCGAACATTGTAGGGCAGCCGGCGCGAAACGCAACATCAGCATCACCTGTCGCATCTATAAAATATTCCGCCTTCAATGCAAACAATCCGCTCTTATTGAAGCACACGAGACATTCTATCGCATCTCCGTTTACAATTACATCAACAAACTCCGTGAATAAATAGACATCAACTCCATTTTCGACGCAAAACTTATCGAGTATTAGTTTCATCTTCCTATCATCAAACGGAATTCCCCCTGCCAGCGATTTTATCCATCCGTGAGGATTACGAGCAACATCTATCGTATCAGGGTCAATTGCATCTCCGCTTCTTATTAGAGCATCGCTTATTTCATCAAACAATCCCCCCACATTTCTAAGCTTTTTCTTCTGACCTTCGACAACAGCTCGTCCGCCTAAAAGATGATTTACTCCTCCCGACGTAGCGACTCCTCCCAAGCAACCTTTAGACTCTATCAATGCCACTTTAAGCCCTGCCCTAGCTGCACTGACAGCTGATGCAAATCCGGACATCCCCCCTCCGCAAACAAGCAAATCGTATTCGTCATACACACATATATTTTTCACATATTTCATTTTGACTTTTCCGCTTTATCCGTCCCGTTATAATTCGGATTTTACGAATCCCTCTAGCCGTCATCTATCGTCAAAGTCCGCTACTCAACTTCAATTGCTCCGATTACATTTATCCCGTATCTGCCTTTTTCATCGACCCACCAATCAACGTCTCGATTCGCAAATCGCATCGCATATCTCGCATCATATTTAATACTTTCATACTTATCGGGCAGCCAAATTCCCATTTTATATTTTCCGCTCGGAAATTGCGAGAGCGTCCGAACATTAAACTCGATTTTATACTCGGGCGAAACAGATTGACGATTTTCAGGTTCGCACGGATACCATTTTCGAACATCAACATCAGCTTGGCTTATAACTTTGACCTTATTTTCGTTATTAATCAAAGCCAAATATACGGGCCGAGGATTAATTGGCGACGCAAATCCCCTGTTGACAAGTCCGAGACGGACAGAGAATTTCTCACCCGAATGAATCCGAACCGGATATTCCGCTCTTCTAAGTTCCAAACGATAACCCAAATGATCACGGATATATTCAAAAATTGTCCGCTTTACATATTCCCCGTTTACGTCCTCAAAATACCCGTCGGATATCGGCAGATGATTTTTTCGCAAAAACTCGGGCTTGACGATTTCTTTCTTCCATTCATCTATCGAAAATATCGCGCCGTATTTTTCCTTAGCCCAATCCCCTTCGTAAACCGTGTGATTGTGTGCATAACTGAAAAACGTATAATGATGCTCCCACAATCTTTTTATCGCTTCCAATCCGTCATCTTTTTTCACTCCGTTAGGCCTGCTCCACGCCCAAAACAATTCCCCGTCCATCGGCAGGAACAAACTTTCCTGAGTCATATAATCATAATCGACACTCGGACGTGGCGCAAAAGTTCCTGCGTCATTCGCCCCGACCATAAACCCGTGATCGCAAAATCCAATCCTCGCTGCAGGTACCAAAGTATGCGCTTCTCTAACTCCAATAGGCTGATAACTCTTTCTCCCGCTTACCCTCATCACAAACACATTCTTATGCCGCGGATATCGTATCACAAGTTTTCTATCTGCCGGCAACAATTTTAACAGTGCTCGCAAAACTTTTTCTTGCGCAGCGGGATTTTGGTCAAGCCCGTGATACGAACGATGCCATTCACCGTAAAGACCGATAAATCCCGTCTGCAAAACTGCTATTATATCCATATTCGACCGTAAAACAGGCTTGAGCTGATTGATATGCGAAAGAATTATATCAAGCGTAGGACCTTTATTATCTTTTACATTCATCTCATACCGAAAACACAAAATCAGCTTGATTCCTGCTCTTCTGACAGCCCGAAAATCCTTCACAAGCCTATCGATTTTCTCTTTCGGTATTTCCTTAACATTACAATAATCAAGCAGCTCACAATATGCTTGTGTCATCGTAATCCCGTCGTCAGCGTGCGATTTAATAGCTTTTATCCATTTTTCGCTATTCCATTTCTCCTTAAACGACCCGATACGATTTTCCCATCGAAATCCCCTTTCCGGATTAAGCAATCCCTTACGCCCGTCCTTATCACCTGCTCTGATTCCGAAAAAACTCTTTTTGCACATATTGTTAGCCTTGAGTTTCGCTAAAACCGTTTTGTCTTGTGCTTCGCTCTCAATTGCTGTCCCGATAATGATTATAAACGAGATTATAATAATCTGCCCGAAATACCCAAACATTCTGTCCATTTTATACCTTTACACACAACGTTCGACGATGCCCGAAAATACCCTCAAACACATAACATAACATAAACAATATCCCGCAGCTTCTTCCCACAAGAGAGAAGCTGCGGGACACAACTCTACCCAAATCGAAACATAAAACAACCCGTTCCTTACTTGCGAGACTTAAACAACAATCCGCCTAAAATCAGCAACCCTATTGTCGCAGGTTCCGGAACATTTTCAACTTCAACCTTTACCCAAGGGTCGGAATCGTAATCCGGTTTAGTATCGTCAGCAAAGAGCAAGTTACCCGACGTAAGTGTATCGTTCGGATGCGACGTCTTCATTCGCATAACCGCATCGGGATTAGAGTTATCATTTGTACTGCTCGCAACAAACGAATACACCGTATCCTTATCTAATACAAGATTATCAAACGTCCATGTTCCTACTTCTCCGTCCTGAAGAGCGCCAAAATCGAGTTTATTGCTCGAAATCCCTACAAACGTCCCGTTTCCTCCGTTGTTACCTTCAAACACCTTAAGCCACAAATACCCTGGCGTGCCGCCGCTTCCGACTCTATTCCGTTTATACGATACCGACTTCAGATACACCTGTTGCGTTAATGTTCCTCCGGAAACAGTAAATCCTACATCGGAGAGTTTCCAGCAGCCTCCTGCATAATTTCCATAATTATGCCCATCCGACTGCTCAAGTGTAATAACTGCTGCAAAGCTCGACGACGCACCTGCTACAAAACAGACAGCCAACACAAACAACATCATTTTTCTCCCGTTCATTTTTTGCTCCTTTC
>CAZKNI010000456.1:0-5520 GCA_964554055.1 uncultured Phycisphaerae bacterium
CCTAGGACAGAAGGTCAACGGTCCTATATCGAAGCTGTTGAGCACAATGATTTGGTATTTTGTCTCGGACCGGCGGGAACAGGAAAGACATATCTTGCGGTTGCTATGGCGGTTTCAGGATTGAAAAGGGGATTGATTAAGCGGATTGTGCTTGTTAGGCCTGCTGTTGAAGCAGGAGAAAAGCTTGGGTATCTTCCGGGCGATTTACAGGCAAAAGTGAATCCTTATCTTCGTCCGTTATTTGATGCAATGCATGATATGATGAGTTTTGAGCAGCTAAAACGATTTATGCTAAATGATTTAATTGAGGTGATTCCGTTGGCATATATGCGGGGAAGGACGCTTAACAATGCAATCATAATTCTCGACGAAGCGCAAAATACAACAATTTCACAGATGTTAATGTTTTTGACGAGATTGGGGCATCATTCAAAAATGATTGTAACGGGAGATGATACTCAAATAGACCTTGAGAAGTCTAAGCAGTCGGGTCTTATAGATGCTGTCAATAAGCTTTCGAATGTTGAAGGGGTTGCAGTTGTCAGATTGAGTAGGACAGATATTGTGCGTCATCGCCTTGTTCAACGCATTGTTCAAGCGTATGGAGACAATGGCGAAGGTGCATAATTTCGGTTTGGGATTTTTTATCGTTTAAAATTTGCTTTTTTTCTTTTATATTGTCTGTATGTGGCCATTTAAGCGTAAATCTAAAAAGGGTGAAATTAAGCGAGTTCAGCCGATTCGTGAGCCTGGCAAAATAGCTACGATACGCCAAAAATTTTCCCTTGTCAGTTTGGTTATAGCGATAATCTTCACTGTTCTTACAAGTTTTGTGATAATTATCGGCGGGCAAGTGATGTATTGGCGATTGGGACAGAAGCCGAGGCAGGATATCCGTGTTCGAGCGGCATTCAAAGAGCTTGACGTTCAAGCGACGGAAGAAGCAAGGTTGCAGGCGAAGGAGTCAACGCCTAATTATTATCGATTAAATCATGCGTTTTTGGAACAAATAGAGCAAGACTTGACGAAATTTTATACGGACATCAAAGCAATAAATGATTTTAAGTCGTTGCCTGAAAAGAAGAGAAAGAAAATAGAGGCGAAATGGAAACTTAATGCAAAAAATTTTGTCAAGCTACGTAACAATATTGCAAAAATTTCTCCTGAAAAGTTTCATGCAAACATTAAAAGGTTAAAAGAAATTTTGATAAATTCGAATTTTATAGAAGTGATGCCGGCTGAGTATCGCAAAGCTAATATTGTTGTTCTTTCCGATTCCGATTTAAATATTCATAGGCGAACCGATAAGTGGCAATTTGCTAAAAATAAGCAAGAAGTAGCGAAATTTGTTGACGAAGTTGTCAAAGTTGTCGATCCTGCAATTAGGGCTGTTGTTAAAACATATCTTTTGGAAAATTTTAAGCCGGTTTGGCTGTTTGACAAGGCAAAGACGGATAAACAACGTCAATTTAGATATGCATCCGACGAAAATCTTCGGTATGAGAAATTTCAGCCCGGTCTTGTTCTTGTCCCTAGAGATCAGGAAATAGGAAAGCGCAAATTGCATTTACTCGAGCTTGAGCATAAAGCGTATTGGAAATCAATTGATCCTCGAAAGAAATTGCTTGCCTATTCCGGAATTGTGATAACTGTTTTGCTTATTACAATGTCGCTCTGGATTTATTGTTACAGATTTCAGCCTAAGGCGATACAGAATTGGGCTCGCTCGTTAGCGTTGGCGTGTTCGCTATTATTAATGGTCGGGCTTGCAAGAATTGCAAGTTTGGCTGGGCTTAATGATTATTCTTCCGTTTTCGGAGTTGTTTTCATTGGCATCGTAATGACGATAGCTTATGACCAGAGATTTGCGCTTATGACGGTCGCAACGTTGACGGCGCTTTTGATGATAGCGTTACACGGTAATGTATCTTTATTTATTACACTTCTTGCAGCCGGCACAACATCTGTTGTTACACTTGATGAGATAAGAACGCGTTCGAAATTGATAGAAGTTGCGACAGCGTCCGCTGCTATCAGTTTTGCCGTCGTCTGGTCTTCTCAGCTTGCTGATTTTCAGGAGATAACGTTTATCCTTAGAAATGCGATATCAGCAGCTGGCGGAGCAATGCTTGCCGGATTTGTCGTACAGGGTATTCTTCCGATGATAGAACAGGTTTTCAAAATCGCAACGAGCATGACGTTGTTAGAATGGTCTGACCCGAGCAAACCTTTATTGCGAAGGTTAGCGCTTGAGGTGCCGGGAACGTTTAATCATTCGCTTTTGATTGGCTCGCTCGCAGAGTCAGCTGCGGAAGCTATCGGGGCAAACGGTTTGCTTGCAAGAGTAGGAGCGTATTATCATGATATCGGAAAAATAAATAAGCCTCAATATTTTGTTGAAAATCAACCTTCAAAAGATTTTTCGAAACACAAAGACCTGACACCTGCGATGAGTTTGCTTGTTATCATCGGACATGTAAAAGACGGGCTCGAGCTTGCAAAAGAGTATAATCTTCCGAAAATTTTGCATCAATTTATCGCTGAACATCACGGAACAACTGTTGTCGAATATTTTTATCATCAAGCGGCGAAGCAAGCGCAGGAAAACGGACAAGAAATTTCCGATGTCGAATTTAGGTATCCGGGTCCTAAACCTCATTCTAAGGAGAGTGCAATTTTGATGTTAGCTGACAGTGTTGAGGGTGCAACTCGCGCTCTTTCCGAGCCGACAGCGGGAAGAATCGAGGCAACTGTTCATCAGGTAATACAAAAGAAAATTGCAGATGGCCAGCTTGAGGAATGCGATTTAACGCTAAGAGATTTGCATATTATCGAGGAAAGCATGATAAAGAGTTTATGCTCTATTTATCATAGCAGAATAAAATATCCTTCGCAGGAAAAAATGACGGAACACGAAGATAATCAGCAACAAGAGTCAATAGCTACGAAAGTTGCAAAGGGCAGCTAAATGACAAACGAATCTCAATATCAAATCGATATATTTCAAACAGTTAGAAAAAAGTTTCTCTCGGACGAGCAAATCCGCAATATTGTGTGTTTTGTTTTAAAGGAGCAAAAAGTAAAATCGGCATATATAGATATAGCTGTCGTTGGCGATAAATATATGAAAAAAATGACAGCAAAATATTCGGGCAAGCAATATTGTACGGATGTTTTATCGTTTGATTTAGGTGCGGAGGGAAAGGTCGAATTAATGGCACAAGTGATTGTAAATGCTCAGCTTGCTTGTCGTGTTGCGAAAAAAAACGCTGCTTCTGTTTCTGCTGAGCTTGCGATGTATGTAATACATGGCTTGCTTCATCTTCTCGGTTTTGATGATAAAACCCCCGAGGATGCCCAAAAAATGCATGCCGAGACGTTCGAATTGTTGAAAAAGCTTAAATTCAAACGATTGCCTCCGATGCCTTCGCACTTTGCGCATGTTGCATCTTAATTCAAGTCTGATACAATAAAGGCCGATAATCTTTATAGCTGTTTATTTTATAACATTTTGAATCATGAGCGAAACGGAAACACTCGAAGCTGAACAAACGCAATCAGGCGAATCCGAAGAAAAGAAAACGCCTGAAATGTCAGACGAGCAAGATGCTTCGGATAGCAAAGCTGAGGCATCTGTTTCGGACGAAATTGCTGCGCAAGCAGCGGAACAGCAGTCAGCAGCAAATGAAGCTACAGCTAGTCCAAGTACATCCGAATCTGATGCTGTTAGCGAATCTGGAGCGGATGAAGCGGATAAGCCTAAAAGTACGCGATATAAGACAATAAAAGCTCAGCCGGAAAAAATCGAGCCTGCTCCGCTTAAAGAGCTTGAGATTCCTGATGTTCCCGAAATTCAACGAATTTTAAAGTTGCAAGTTCCTGTGATTGTCAGATTGGCTGAGAAGGTGATGAAAGTTTCCGAAATATTGGATATGAATCCGGGCATGATTATAGAGTTTGACAAAACCGTCGATGAGCCACTTGATTTAATGATAAACAATAAATGTATAGGTCAGGGGCAAACAGTCAAAGTTGGAGAAAATTTCGGGTTAAGAGTTACTAAAATAATTCCGCTCGGACAGATAATTCAAGCAATGGGCCAAAGCGAGGAATAAGCCCGAAGGGCGAATGGCGAGGCAAAAATTAGCATTCCCAATTCATAATTATTAATCTTTCAGTCAGCGAATAGCTTATTATTTTCGAAAACACAAAAGCGCTGTTATATTTGCGAGAGAAGATTTAAGAGCTAATAGGCTTGTGGCTGACGAAGCTTCGTCAGCCACAAGCCTATCTTTATAATTTCAGCAAAGCGATAATTTTATTTCTGCATTCCCGAAAAGCGTTTTGTTTACATTTTGATTTTCGGGAAAACGAGTTGCAATATCGCAATTTCTTTCGCTGCGAGCAAGAACGAGTTATATTCGTCATTGTGAGCGAAGTCGCCAGACGCAACACACGACAATTTCGAATTCGTAATGCCCGCTTCCTCACTCCGTCATTGCGAGGAATAAGCCCGAAGGGCGAATGGCGAGGCAATCCCTTCTTTCAATCTTCAACCTCAAATCATCAATTCTTTATGTTTCCTCACGCCGCGAAGCGAATGAAGTGAGCGCAGCGCGAGAACGGACTTGTCCGCCTAAAACTGAAAAGCGTTTCATATCAAAACAAACGCCTTAATATTTAAAGTTTCAGCATTCCGGAACAAACTTTGAAGTTTTAGGGCTTGATGAGTGCAGCGCAAAAATCCCGCAAGGGCTCATCCTTATATACGAACGGATTCGATTCCGTTCGCCGACGAGCTATCTCAGCCGGCAGACAATCGAAATCGAAAGACTCGCGAATAAACAACAATACACATCGAAAAAACTTTAGAAAAATCGAAAAGTTTGAAATATTCGAGTAAACGTTCTTTGACAATTGGATAAAAAACGGACAAGCGAACAAATCACAAAAACGCAGCTGAGACGCCCCTTCTTATCGAAAAACCTTTATAAAATACAACTAAAATTTTTGACATTCAAATTAACCCTTTTTGAGCATCATTATTTGCTTTGCAACGCTTTTAGCTACTCTTACAAGAGAAAATCGAATCGGAATAAGTTCCGGAAATTCAAACCCCTTAACACACATCGAATTTACATCATCGCCTGCCAAGCTAATCTCGTCAAAGTTCGCAGGCTTAAGCCCAAGCTCCCTCGCTGCTACAAGCACGGGAATCGAATTAACATCACAATCGACAAGTTTCGCAGCAACGATATCACACGCTATCGGATTTCTCGCCCCTATCAAAGCACCTATATAGCGTAATCTTCCGCTTATGGGTCCAAATCCCTCCATCGCATCAATCGCATCTAAAATCGTAAATGCGGGCATTGTCAGCATACATGTATCGACAATCATTCTTGCAAATTTGCTCTCGTCGTTGCTATTTGTAGCGCGAAAATGCCACCAAGCTTTAAGCTTTCCTGGCACACATCCAAACATATTCTTAATGGCGCCGGAAAGTTTTAACTGTTGATG